>NZ_BDHE01000490.1:0-223680 GCF_054786175.1 Treponema sp. R8-4-B8 | reverse complement strand
TAAGACAACAGAAAAGTCGGCTTGAATCAAAAATAGCTTATATACAGAATAATTTGGTGAGTGATAAAAGCGGATTACAAAATGATTTTAATGATCTACAGACATTTTTTCCTTCAATGGAAATTAAGAAATTTCAAGAGATTGAAACATTTCATTTAAAGCTTCGAGTTATTTTAGAAAATGAATTTAGTGAAGAATATAAAAAAAATAAGATTTTATTAGATCAAATCGAAAAAAACATAGATGAGTATCAATCAATCATTGAGACTGAAGGACTCCCAGTTGAAACAACAAGAAAGGAACTTGATGAGTATTATAATATAAAAAAACAAATTGAAGACCTAGATCAGCAGAATAAGATATATAATAATCAACAGGAATTAAAAGAATCGGTTAAGGTAATAAAAAAACAATTAGAAGAGAGACAAGCAGGATATTTGAGGGATCTTCAAAATACTATTACAAGACAAATGGAAAAATTTAACAATTATATTTATAATGGGCAAAAGAAAGCACCTGTATTGACTTTAGAAAACGGAAATAAATATATTTTTGAAACTCCTGACGATACAGGGACAGGAATTTCATATAAGGGATTAGTGGTGTTTGATCTAAGTATCCTTGCTTTAACATGTTTACCTGTATTAGTACATGATTCAGTTGTATTAAAACAAATTGCAGATGCCCCTTTGGAAAAAATACTAGAATTATATCAACAAAGTGGAAAACAAATATTCATTGCTCTTGATAAAGTTTCTTCTTATCCTCAACAAGCTCAAAATATTCTCGAACAGAATGCAGTTATTCATTTATCAGATAACGGGAATGAACTTTTTGGGCGTTCATGGAATGCAAAATGAATAAAAAGTTGGAGAAAATGAAATAATGGCAAAGAGCAGTAATATAAAGAAAGCACTTTCACTAAACAACACCCAGCGTACATTTATCGCCTCAATAAAAGAAAAAATCCGCCTTGCCCAATACGAGGCACTAAAAGAAGTAAATACTCAACTTATCAAGCTCTATTAGGAGATAGGCAAAGATATTTCAGAAAAACAAGGAGAAAGTTGGGGCGAATCTATAGTTTCGGTTCTTTCTAAGGAGTTGCAGAAAGAATTCCCCGGAATTAGCGGTTTTTCTGAACGGAATTTGTGGCTTATGACCCAGTTTTACAAAGAATACCAAAACGTTGAATTTCTGTAACCACTGGTTGCAGAAATTAGTTGGACAAAACATATTACAATAATGAGCAAATGCAAGGATAACCAAGAACGGCGTTTTTATATCATGGCAACTAAAAATTTTGGCTGGTCAAAAAATGTCCTTATCCATCAAATTGAAAATAAAACCTATGAAAAATACCTGTTGGGTCAAACAAATTTCTATACAACTCTTCCAGACAACATCAAAAATCAGGCGGTTTTGGCAATAAAAGATGAATATACCTTTGACTTCATGGATTTGGCTGATGATCACAGCGAGCGGCAGTTAGAAGCGGCATTAGTCAACAATGTCCGTTCTTTTCTTTTGGAAATGGGTTAACAATTTACCTTTATTGGAAATCAATACAAAATTAAACTTGACGATAAAGAATATTTTATTGACCTTTTATTGTACCATCGTGAATTGCAATGCCTTGTAGCAATTGAGTTAAAAATCGGCGAATTCCAACCAGAATACAAAGGAAAGATGGAATTCTACCTTTCATTATTGAATGACATGGTAAAAATGCCTCATGAAAATGATTCTATCGGTATCATTATCTGCAAAGAGAAAAATCGGACAATAGTTGAATACTCATTAAAAACAAGCTCCATGCCAATAGGCGTATCGACCTATACTACTACGGCAAAACTGCCCAAAGATTACAAAAATTTATTACCCGATAGTAAAACCATCAGCCAAAAAATTGATATGCTGTTTAATAATAATAACAAACAAAACTAATAAAGTGGAGAAAATTATTGCGACGCTGACACAACTTTATCACATATAAAAAGATAAAACAGATTGCATGTTTATTCAATAACTTGAGGAAAACATTTATATACAGCCCCCAAATTCACACCTAAAACTTACACCTAAATCGGTGAATTTCAGTAATCTTCAATGAACATCAATGACCGTAAATATTCTTCAAAATACTTGTAATTCCTTACTACATAATGATATAATGTACTTAAGTAAACTTCAGTGAGCTTTAGCCAAGCTATTATAAGGTACCCTCATAACCCGGAGGTCGCAGGTTCGAGTCCTGCCCTTGCTAAAAAAATCCCTCACCCCTCACCCCTCACACCTTCACCCTCCCCTTGAAACTCCGCGAGAGGGTAAGCTTGTCAATATATTCAATATTTCCCCCGACGGGCATTCCCGAAGCGAGGCGGGAAATTTCTACAGGATAATCTTTTAACGTCTTTTGCAAATACAGCGCCGTTGTGTCTCCTTCGACTGTGGGGTTCAGCGCGAGAATTAGCTCTTTGACGCTTGCGCCGTTGGGAGCGTTGGCGCGAAGACGGCTGATAAGTTTATCTATGGAAAGATTTGCAGGGCTTACCCCTTCAAGTGGCGCGATTAGTCCGCCGAGAACATGGTACACTCCCGGGAACTCGTGCGAGTCTTCGATGATTCGCATGTCCTGTGCGTTTTCCACTACGCAGATGATCGAGTGATCGCGCTCCGTGTCGGAACAGACAGAGCAGGGGTCGTCTTCGGTAAAGCCGCCGCAAACGCTGCACCGTCTTATCGCCTGATGAAGCCCCGATAGCTCCTTTGCAAGCGTTTGCGAAAGGGCGGGACTTGAATCGAGCAGGTGATACGCTATTCTACCCGCGCTTTTTTTACCGATGCCGGGAAGTTTGGAAAATAGAGTTATAAGCCTGTCGAGGGCGTTAGGTGTCACATACCCCCCGGAAAACCGGGGATATTCAAGCCTCCGGTTATGGCGGCGGCTTCAGTACTTACCGCTTCCTTTACCCTTGTCATTCCGTCCGTGAAAGCCGCCATTATCAAATCCTGAAGCATTTCCGTATCCGCGATATTCATCGCCTGAGGCGCAATGCGTACCGCAAGCACTTCCAGCTTTCCGTTAATGTCAATCTCCACAAGGCCGCCGCCTGCGGTGCCAGTTTTGACTATATTGCCAAGTTTTTCCTGAAAGCCGCTCAACTGCTCTTGAATTTTTAGAGGGTTTTTTAATAAGAAGTCAAATGGACTCATATTTACTCCATATTTGAACAAAAGTTCATTTATTTCACTGCTAAGGAACTTTAGTTTCGGATACTAAAGTTCCCGGTATCATAGAAAGAACATTTTCAACTTCGGGCGGATTTTTGCTTTCTGCTTTACGCGCCGAATCCCACATTGGGGCATCATCGTCATCAGAGGCGTTGTCTTTACTTGCAATCACGCGGTTAAGCTCATCCGTCAGTGAACGCTCGCCCGCTGATGATTGATACTGGGCGGCATGGCTGCCGGCAGCATTAACGCCGCCGTATGCCGGCGCAGTGGGCGTTACGTTACGTGAAACTGCCGAAGTCTGTTTGCGGGAAACATCCGGGCTGATGTGATTTCCCGCGATACCCAAAACACTGCGGGCGTCATCAACCGCTTCTTTAAGTTCCGCAGGGGATACCCATTTGCTTAGCCATGTCAATTTTGAAACGGCGGTCTCAAGCTCAAAGCGAGGCGACACTGAATAGCGAATGTTACGGTAACAGTCAAGCAGAATATCAAGCGCTTGTTCAAGACGGATGGAATCGTAAGTTTCCAGGGCTTTTGCAGAAAAGAGGGAAGGGCGGTAACCTAAAAGCGATTCTCTTGTTACGCCGTTTTTTAACAGTAGCAAACTGCGGTAAAAGCCTGCAAGATCAATTACAAATTGCTCAATGGCGACGCCGCTTCCCAAGATTTCATCCGTCAGCGCGAAAGCGGCAGGAGAGTCATTCACGGCGCACGCTTCCGCAAGGGCGTTTAGTTTTTCAAGGCCTGTTATGCCTAATTTTTCGCGAATTACATCGCTGCGGATACTGCCTGCGGAAAATGACGCGATTTGATCAAAAAGGGTAAATGCGTCGCGCATGCTGCCTGTCGATTCTCTCGCTATCCAGAACAACGCGTCATCTTCGGCTGTAATTCCCTTATCGGCGCAGATTTTTTTCAGTATCCCCTGAATGGTTTCGATAGGTATCAGTCTAAAGTTAAACTGCTGGCAGCGGCTTTTTATCGTCGCGGGCACTTTGTGCAATTCCGTCGTCGCGAAAATAAAGACAATGTACGGCGGCGGCTCTTCTATGGTTTTTAACAGCGCGTTAAACGCCTGATTGGTAAGCATGTGCACTTCATCAATAATATAAACTTTGTATTTGCCCGCCTGTGGCGGAAAAAGCACCTCATCAATAATTTGACGCGCTTCATCAACTTTATTATTGGACGCGCCGTCAATTTCGATAACGTCCATGCTGGCGCCCTTGCTTATCGCTTGGCAATTATCGCAGACACCGCAGGGACCGTCTTCGCCCGGGTTAGTGCAGTTAAGCGACCGCGCCAAAATACGCGCCGCGCTCGTTTTGCCGCACCCTCTTGGCCCAGAAAAAAGATAAGCATGGGCGATATGCCCGTTCTTTAGCGAATTTTTAAGGGTAGAGACAACAAATTCCTGCCCTGCCAATTCATCAAAAGTCTTTGGTCTATATTTAGAAGCTGTAACTTCGTACCCTGAAACTGCCATAAGTCATTATAACATTTAATTGTAATGTAGAAAAGCTGTCCTCTGTTAATACTTTTATTCCAAGAATTTCTCACAAAGAACACAAAGGAAGAGGAGGACACAAAGGGGGATCAGGGGTTATTGTTCGTTATCTTATCGTGAAGCTTCAAATATAGCCTTCGGACAAGAACCCCTTTTCCCTCTTTGTGATCTTTGTATCTTTGTGTTCTTTGTGTGAGGTCTTGGGGAATAAATTGCCCTGTGTCAGGAGGACCGCGGCGCAACATACATCCGCTTACCGTTGCTTCCTTCCGGACCTGGCGGGGTTGGGCGGCGCAAGCTCGCACGGTTCCTGGCACAGGACAATTCATCGTAATATGCCAATGTAATGAAATCAAGTAGTAGTTTAGGTAATCTCTAATTTATATTGATTTAAAATATAGACAATTCATTAAATATAGAATAAAATAAACAACACGGAGGGTATATGAGAACTGTATGTGGAATAGATTTGGGAACACAGAGTTGTAAAATTGTAGTTTATGATTATGAAAAAAAGGCTATCACGGCCCAATCCCATGCGCCTATAAATATTATCGCCCAAAACGACGGGACAAGAGAGCAAAAAGCCGAGTGGTACGACGCGGTTATCAAAGCCTGTTTTGATAAAATCGATAAAAATGTTAAAAAGACCATCGCCGCTATCGGCGTTTCCGGCCAACAGCACGGGTTTGTGCCATTGGATGAAAAGGGAAAGGCGGTCTATAACATCAAACTTTGGTGTGACACCTCAACTGTCGCCGAGTGTGAAGAGTTGACAAAGGCGGCTGGCGGCGAAAAAAAATTGATAGATAAAGCCGGTCTCCCGATGCGCCCGGGTTATACCGCGCCAAAAGTCCTGTGGCTGAAAAAACACAAATCCGCCTCGTTTGCAAAACTGAGGCATATTCTTCTGCCCCACAATTACATCAACTTTTTATTGACAGGCGAGTATTGGGCGGAATACGGCGACGCGTCAGGCACCGCGCTTTTCGACGTGCGCGGACGCAAGTGGTCGTCTGAAATCTGCAAGCTCATTTCCCCGGACGTAGAAAAATATCTTCCGCCGCTGACAACTTCCGAAAAAACAGCGGGAAAAGTAAGTAAAGCCGCGGCGGATCTTTACGGTCTTAATGAAGGAACGCTTGTATCCTCAGGCGGCGGCGACAATATGATGGGCGCAATCGGCACAGGCGCTGTCCGCGACGGAGCTTTAACGATGAGTTTAGGGACAAGCGGCACTCTTTTTGGTTTTTTTGATAAGCCGGTTATTGACCCGACTGGAAACCTTGCCGCGTTTTGTTCATCTTCAGGCGGATGGCTTCCGCTTCTCTGCACGATGAACTGCACTGTAGCAAGCGAAGAATTCCGCAAACTTATGCAGCTTGACGTAAAAACATTTGACTCTGAAGCGGAAAGAGCGCCAATCGGCGCGGAGGGCATTGTGATACTGCCGTTCTTTAATGGGGAACGCACTCCAAACCTGCCTAACGGAAGGGCGAGCATAAACGGCATTACAACCGCCAACTTTAACCGCGAAAACCTTGCCCGCGCCGCCCTTGAATCCTCCATCTTTGGAATGAGAATCGGCCTTGACGGTTTTAAATCGCTTGGCTTTAAACCAAAAGAGATTCGCCTAACTGGCGGTGGCGCAAAGAGCAAACTCTGGCAAAACATTGCAGCTAACATAACGGATTTGCCGATTC
The DNA here is from genome assembly GCF_054786175.1 of Treponema sp. R8-4-B8. Classification (NCBI taxonomy): domain Bacteria; kingdom Pseudomonadati; phylum Spirochaetota; class Spirochaetia; order Treponematales; family Treponemataceae; genus Treponema; species Treponema sp. R8-4-B8. The sequence continues at coordinate 217,230 of NZ_BDHE01000490.1, read as the reverse complement.
GTATCCCCACGGATTCGGAAGCCGCCGCGACTGGCGCCGCGATTCAGGCTCTGTGGTGTCTTGAAAACCATGAAGGCAAAAAAACGCTGATAGAAGATTTGGCAGACAAACATATCAAGTTAGGTCCGCCGATAAAGCCCGATAAAAAAGCTGTAACCGCTTACAATGAAGCTTATGCGGTGTATTCTAAGTATCTTGGGGCTTTAAGCCCGATTTATAAGTGAGTTTATATTAAAACTTTTAAAACTTTAGTTTTTAAAAGTTAAAAAATATTAATTGGAGGTTATTATGGCGGAGTATTTCGTTGGGGCAAAAGAGTATTTCCCCGGAATCACAAAAATCAAATACGAGGGGCCAAAGAGCAAAAATCCTCTGGCGTTCAAGTATTACGACGCTGATAAAGTTATCGGCGGCAAGAAGATGAAAGATCATCTTCGTTTCGCGATCGCTTACTGGCACAGTTTCTGCGGAGACGGCGGAGATCCGTTTGGTCCCGGCACGCACATCTTCCCGTGGAATACTGAAGCCAAAGACGCGATGGACGCGGCTGACAGAAAAATGGACGCCGCCTTTGAGTTCTTTACAAAAATCGGCGCGGAATTTTACGCGTTCCACGACAGAGACATCGCTCCCGAAGGCGCGAACCCGGCGGAGAGCGAAAAAAATCTGAAGACATTAGTCGCTAAAGCGAAAAAACTTCAGGGTGAGACAGGGGTTAAACTTCTCTGGGGAACAGCGAATGTTTTCGGTAACCCGCGCTTTATGAACGGCGCCGCTACCAATCCCGAGTTCGGCGTTGTCGCCCTTGCCGCGACTCAGGTGAAAGCCGCGATTGACGCGACCATTGAGCTTGGCGGCGCGGGCTACACTTTCTGGGGCGGACGCGAAGGCTACATGAGCCTTCTTAACACTGACCTCAAGAGAGAGAAAGAAAATCTCGCGCGCTTCCTTACAATGGCGAGGGATTACGCCCGCAAACAGGGTTTCAAGGGCGTGTTCTACATCGAACCAAAACCAATGGAACCGACCAAGCACCAGTACGATTTTGACACTGAAACAGTTATCGGCTTCCTGCGCCAGTGGGGTCTTGATAAAGATTTCCGCATGAACATCGAAGCCAACCACGCGGAGCTTGCCGGCCACGAATTCGCGCACGAGCTTGAAACGGCGGCAGCCGCCGGCTTCTTCGGCTCAGTAGACGCTAACCGCGGCGACTTTCAAAACGGTTGGGACACAGACCAGTTCCCAATGAGCTACTACGAAACCGCGATGGCAATGTACACAATCTTGAAAATCGGCGGCTTTACAGTAGGCGGCCTTAACTTTGACTCAAAAATCCGCAGAAACTCAATAGACCCCGCAGATCTCTTTATCGCCCATGTCGGCGGCATGGACGCCTTCGCGGTCGGCTTGCAGGTCGCGCAACGCATCATCGACGACGGAACTATTCCCAACTTTGTAAAAGAACGTTACGCGTCATTCTCCAGCGGCGATGGGGCGAAGTTCAGTAAGGGCGAGCTTACTCTTGAACAGTTGGCAAAGATTGGCACAGACGCGGGGTACGGAAAAACAGGCATTACAAGCGGAAAGCAGGAGTATCTTGAAAACGTATTGAACAGTTACTTGCTTGGTTTATAAAAACTAAATTGCGTAAATAAAAAGCCTTCGGAGTTTTCCGAAGGCTTTTTTTGTAAGAAGATTTCACACCAAGATCACTAAGGAACAAAGATCACAAAGAAGAGGGAAAAGGGAGTAATTTATTTGCTCTTCTCAATCCCGCTAACCAACGCGTCACACACAATATCAACTTCTTCCGTCGTCATACTAGGATACAAAGGCAAAGTCAATTCGTGGGCGCAGACATATTCGGCTTTTGGAGTGGAGTTTACTTTGTCTTTGTACGCGCTGAAATTTTGAATTGCCGGGTAATGGATACTGGTTTGGATTCCGTCCTGTTTCATTGATTCTATAACCGCCACTCTGTCTATTTTCTCTGAAAGCAAAATTGGCATTATGTGATAATTCGGCTTTCCGCGCGAAAAAAATCTGAAAGGAATTGAAACGGAGGGAACTTTATCAAGGCGGCTGTAGTAGTGTTCCGTGAGTTTTTTTCTTTTTTCATTCGCGTCTTGTAGTTTTTCAAGCTGGACAAGCCCAAGGGCGGAACTTATTTCGTGAATACGGTAATTAAGCCCCGGAGACTGTACGTCGTAGGAGACTGCCCTGCCCTTGTAGCGGTCAAAAGAGGGGACGGACATTCCGTGAGAACGCAAGAGGCGCAGTTTTTCAAATAAGTCAGCATTGCGCGTAACAACCATGCCGCCTTCGCCAACCGCTATGTTTTTGTTGGCAAAAAAACTGAAAGCCGATATGTCGCCAAAAGTACCGAGAGGCTGCCCCTTGTAATCGGCTCCCGGCGAATGGGCGCAGTCTTCGATGAGGAGCAATCCATTTTTTTTGCAAATGGCTGTTATGCGCTCCATATCACAGGCAAAACCGGCATAGTGAACTATCATCACGGCTTTTGTCGCTGGGGTAATACGCGCTTCAATGTCGTCAGGATCAACAGACCAGTCTTCTATTGAAGAAATATCAGCAAGAACATTTTTTGCGCCGTTCATCAGAGTAACATTTTGATCGGCGATAAAAGTTAAAGAAGGGGTAATTATTTCATCGCTTTCTTTTATATCAAGCGCAAGAAGCGCCATGTGCAGAGCGGCGGTACAATTTGAAAGGGCAAGGCATTTTGAATTATGACCTAAAAATTCAGAAAATTTGGCTTCAAAGGCAAGAGTTTTTTCGCTGATACTCAGCCAGCCGGAATCGAGTACCTCTTTTACAGCCTGATACTCTCTTTCATCGTAATTTATTTTATGAAGTTGTACGCGCCACATGTATTTTTTTAAAATATCATATATAATGATGAATGTTAAGGGGAACCGCTAAAAATTAAAGTTTTTAGATATCCCGGTTAATAAAGGAGATAATATGAAATTGGCAATGCCCGATGAAATACGGAACAAAATCGCGGAAGAAGGAATTATCGCGGTTCTTGAAATCGAATCCGAACAAAACGCAGTGAAGATTGCAAAGGCTCTTTTTGACGGGGGAATTACCGTAATTGAACTTGCCCTGCGTACGCCCGCGGCTATTCCCTCAATTTCGCTGATTGCCAAAGAAGTTCCGCAAATGTTCATAGGAATTGGCACTATTATCGAGCCGGGACAGGCTGCGGCGGTGAAAAAAGAGCCGGGCGTCCGTTTTGGCGTCTCTCCGGGAATTAATCCCGAAATTGTCAAGGAAGCGCAAGCGGCGGATTTGCCCTTCGCGCCCGGAATCGCGACTCCAAGCGAACTGGGACAGGCAATTTCCCTCGGCTGCCGCGTTGTCAAAATTTTTCCGGCAGAAGGCTTGGGCGGTTTGAGTTATCTTAAAAGCATTAACGCTCCCTACAACCATTTGGGCATTAAGTACATTCCGCTTGGAGGCGTCACGCCTGAAAACCTCGCAAGTTACGCGAAATTCAGCCCCGTACTTGCCATCGGCGGCAGTTGGATAGCGAGCAAGGAACTGATAAAAGCGCAGGATTGGGATGAGATTACCGAAAGAGCAACTGAAGCAAAAGAGATTTGGAAAACTGCCCGCAGTCGGGCGACTAATCAAGTGCAAGAATAATGATTAATGTAACTGAAGAGAAAGAAAAACTGACGCAGGCGCTTACAGAGCAATATTCAAAGAGCGTTATCAGTTTAGATGATTACGAATCGATGATTGAACATGTGACAAAAGCAGACTCGGTTAAAGAACTGCGATTTGTTCAAAAGCAATTGGGCGAGAACTGCGAATTAACGCCATATAACGATAGTGATAATACTCAAGAGCAGAAAACAGTTTTCTCGTGGCGGAATGTTACCGCTAAATCAATCAATGGTAACGCCGGAAATTTTTCCTGCGTATTTGGCACAACGCAAATAAAAATTAATGATTTACCCGCCGGAAACACGACATTAAAAGTAAAAGCTGTTTTTGGACTTATTGAGATATATGTTCCTAAAAATGTTAAAATAGAAAATAATATTAATCCTGTTTTTTCCGGCGTATTTGCTCCTAACACTGATGAGCGCGAAGATGCGGATGGTGAATCTGTTTTGAATATTACGGGGAAGTCGGTATTTGGGAATGTTACGATAATCAGGACATGATGTTTAGGTTACAATTGCCATTTTTATTTTCAGTCAAGCACAACTTGAAGGTTCGCAAAAGTACGCTATGAAAAAGCGGTAACAGATAGTTTGCGTGTACCACTGTCCGCTTGCGATTATTTCTTATTCTTCCAAATCAATATACCGTGTTAAAATGTCACAATGAGAACCGTCGCCAGAAAAACTGTTGGATAAATAAAGTTTATCGTTAATGATATAATAATAGCAAGTTTCGTATACATTTGGGGTAACAAACGGCAAGCCTGTAAAATTCAACAGTCCGGAAAAAGATTCATCTGTTAATTCAACTTTTGTGCTTATAGAATAATCGTCGAAATAAATATCTTTAAGAGGCAGCCCCTTCTTCAGATAAGGTTGTATAACAAAATAACAAAAATCATAAAGCGGATCTTTAGTGAATGTATACGTAGTAAAAGATTTTTCAGGATCGCCTATATACCATGAACCGAGAAGGTCTTCTTTTGTCCATGGTTGTACATCCATTTTTATAAGTTTATCCCTGCCATACTCTAATTTGTTTCCATCCGCAGATAGCGCGTAACCTCGTTTTATCCATGTCATACCATTTCTAGACTCATAAGTATAAATTGCCGCGTCAGAATACATAAATTGGTTTGGTCTACAATTCGTGTTTAAATCCGATAACGCGCCCTCATTTGCCCAGTCTCTTGTCCCGCCCAGTGATTGAACGGTATTGCTTTTAAAAATATATATCAATGGTTGATAATCAAAAACCGGCGGGTTATCCCAATCTAATTCCAGATTCGTCACTTGCCATAAACCGTCAAATTTGCTGTATCTAAAATCAGCGACAGTGGTTTTATCGTCCTTTATTGGGTCTAACGGCTCATATTCCGAAATTTTTTCTTGGCAACCTAATAAAAGGCAAAATAGAATCAATACCAGTGGAATAAAATAAATTTTTTTCATAGTATATCTCCATATTTATAATATAGCACAAATTAATTAAAATGTTAAGTATAAAATACAAAAATTTTTGATTTTTTCGAGAAGACTCACACAAAGATCACTAAGGAACATCGAACCTTTGGTTCGCGATCACAAAGGGGGGATAAGAGGGCTTTGTCCGTTATCTTATCGTAAAGCCCCCGCATAACCTTCGGACAAAAATACCCTCTTCTTCTTTGTGTACTTCTCGCACTGTCGGCAGCCTAAAGGCCGCCTTGCTTTTATATTGACAGCGGCATTTATTGGTGCTCTCGCTGTGCCGCATTATTGAGCTACACGGCTACGCCGTGCGTTTAATTAGCGTCCTTAGTGTTCTTCGTGTGAAATTCTTCAAAAAAATTTTCATTTTCAGTCAAGCGCCACGCATCTGCACGCCATATATAGTATGAAACTTCGTTTCTTAAAAAAAAATTTTTTCACTTAGGAGATTTTATGGGTGTGTTTGCATTTATGCCCTCAGGGGCTGGCGGAATCATTGTCCGGGTTGAGACGGATATACGCAGGGGAATTCCCGGCGTTGATATTTCAGGGCTTGCGGAGGGAGCGGTCAGGGAAGCGCGGGATAGGGTGCGGGCGGCTTTTAGAAATTCGGGATTTAGTTTTCCGCTGGACAGGATTTTAATTAATTTGGCTCCGGCGGGATTAAAAAAAGACGGAGCCGCTCTTGATTTGCCAATCGCGCTTTCGGTAATGGCGGCGGCGGGAATAGTCACTATTTCGGGAAACTTGCTTGTCATGGGAGAGCTTGAGTTGTCGGGCAGGATACGCCCTGTGCGCGGGGTTCTTGCGGCAATTGCGGCGGGACTTGCCGAGGGTATACACGAATTTATCGTTCCCGCGCAAAATGCGGCAGAAGCGGCTATCTTGGCTGATAAGAACATGCAATTTACCGCCGCAGAAAATTTACAGGGCGCGGTACACGCGCTTGTTATGAGAGAAAAAAACGGTTGTCTTCCCGAATCGCTTGATGAGGTTTTTTCGTCAGTCGCGCCAATAGCGGAGGATGCTGCAAAATTGTCAGCTAACGCGGCGGCGGCAGCGGAAGAGTGCGGCGATTTCGCTGATGTTCGTGGGCAGGCGATTTACAAACGGGCTTTGGAAATTGCCGCCGCAGGAGGACACAACACTCTTGTCTTTGGACCGCCCGGCGCGGGAAAGACAATGCTTGCGCGGCGTATGCCGTCAATCATGGCACCGCTCACTCCCGATGAGGCTGTGGAAGTAACACGCCTTCACAGTCTCGCGGGGCCGCGCAATGGTTTTATCGACCGATTAATCACAAACCCTCCTTTTCGCGCTCCGCATCATACCGCAAGCGCGGAGGGAATCCTCGGCGGCGGCAGAATTCCGCGCCCCGGAGAAATCAGTCTTGCCCACTTCGGCGTGCTGTTCCTTGATGAAGCGCCAGAGTTCAGAATCAATGTTTTGCAAGCCCTTCGCGAACCTTTGGAAGACAGGGTAATAAGCATTGTCAGAGCGGAAGGGCCGGTGCGTCTTCCTGCGGAATTTCAATTATTGCTAACCGCAAACTCCTGCCGTTGTGGGCGCTTAGGTTTACACGGCACGGAAAACGCGTGCCTCTGCTCACCGGAAGAAATCAACCGTTACTGGCGCAAGTTTGGCGGCGCGTTGCTCGACCGCGTGGAAATAAGAGCCGCTGTTCTGCCGCCCAAAATTGAAGAGATGGGCGTACACAACAATTCAAGTTGCGGGGAAAACAGCGCGGCTATTTCAAAAAGGGTCAGGGCGGCAGTTGAAATACAGCGGAGCCGTTTTAAGGGTACTGGTACCCGCCGCAACGCCATGCTTCCCGCTGGAAAAACCGCCGCCCTTTGCCCGATGAGCGAAAAAGCTGAAAGCGCGTTTCACGCCGCAGTCTCAAAATTGGGGCTATCGGGCAGGGCTTACCACGGGATTTTACGGGTAGCCAGAACAATCGCTGACCTTGAGGGAAAAGATGTCCTTGAAACTGAACACATACTGGAGGCTGTTCATCATCGCCGTCTTGGAGAAGACCCTTGGGACATTTTGTCGATTTAACATTCTGTCCCTTTGATTTATGTCAGTTTGACATATTTTCAGCGTCAAGACATTTGTCTTGACAAATTGTCTTGACAAACGTCTTGACAAAAATTTTTAGGAGGATTATAATGGATTTAGAAGTTGTATGGGATGAAGAAAAAAACGCCATAAACAAAAGAAAACATAAAATTTCTTTTAAAGAAGCAGAAAAAGTTTTCCTCGATCCCAGACGTATAATAATGTTTGATAAAGAACATAGTTTATATGAAGAGCGGTGGGAAACTGTTGGTTTTTCAAATTTGGCATTAATTACAGTTATCTATACGGAAAGAGATAATTCTGTCAGAATAATTTCTGCCCGAAAAGCAGATAGATACGAAGAAGAGGAGTATTTTTATGGGTATAGTTAGACATATTTTAAATGGAACCGAGCCAATATCAGAAGAAGATATGGCATTGTATGAAGAGTTGAAAAACAGTCCTATAGATTATAGTGATATTCCAAAACGTACCCGTGAAGAACTGCGGGAAATGAGGCGTTATGCTGAGGAAAGACGTAAAAGAAAGGTTCGAAAAATGTATTCTTTACGGCTGGAATTAGGAACTGTTAAATGGTGGCAGTCTTTAGGGGAAGGGTACACAACCATTATGGCAAAGTTTTTGGACAGCGCGAAAAATCATCCCGAATGGGTCAAGGAATGTATCGATAGCTCTACTTGAATTGCCGCAGTTCGGGAATTGCGTCTAAAAGAGAATCGTCTATTTTTCTGCCTCTTGAGGAATAGCCCAGCTTTCTGTCGGGGCGAATTGAGCCGTGGTAGTCGCTGCCTTCTGTAACGTAGAGGCCTAAAGACTTGGCTAGGGATTCAAGCCGGCGGCAGGAGCCGGGTTTGGCTGTGGGATGCCATGCTTCAAGCCCCATCAGTCCCATGTCTTTTAATATCTTTATTAGGTCGGGAAGGCGTCCCCACGCTACATAAAGCGAGATTGGATGCGCTAAAACGGGAATGCCGCCGGATTCGCGTATCAGAGAAACGGCTTCTTCAAAAATTAGCCCCTCTTTTGGCACATACAGAGGTTTTCCCACTCCAAGATAGCGGGCAAACGCCTGATTCACGTTTTTAACAATTTTACGCCTTATAAGCAATGCCGCAAAATGAGGCCGTCCAAGCGAATTGCCCGATCCTCTGGAAGCAGTAGATTTCCCTCCGGCAATAGCCAAAAGCTCATCCCATGCCTCTTCTTGCCCGCTGGGAGTAATCATGCTCAACTCAACCATCCGATCAAGAATCTCCCGATTTCTGACTTCCCTTCTCTGCGCCAGACTCTTAATGGCGGAAATAAACGCTATAGTCGGCGAATTTATCCCCAAACCTAACAAGTGAAACTCACCGCCTGGACCAATTCCGGGAGCGCCATTCGGAACATCATTCGCGGATTTTACCCTAGACCAATTAATATTTACCTCAATTCCGGGTATAAAATGAATATTTTCCTCTTTAGCGGCAATTTTCGCGCTTTCCAGCCCATTGATAGTATCGTGATCAGTCAAAGCAAGGGCGGTAAGCCCCTGTTTTACCGCCTCTTTAACAAGTACTGCAGGAGGTAAATCCCCGTCTGAAATATTAGAATGAGTGTGAAAATCAATCATCTAAAAATATTGTATCAAATTTTTGCCTATTTATGCATAAATTACCGATAATAATAGGAAGATTTGTGAGAATAAAATTTTTATTCAATGTTAATACACAGCATCAATAGTAAAGCCTAAAACATTGATTTTTTGAGTGTTTGTCAATAGAATTATAGTATAGAGAGTTTTTTCAGGTAAGGACGGTCTTTAAAGTGTTTGAGTATGTCTTGGAAAACGGGGTAATTGTTTCCCCGGGTAAAAAAGCACATACCGGTGATTTGGGAGTAAAAGGGGAAAAAATTGTTTCTCCGGGCGGTATCGTAAAAATCGATTTGAAGGGAAAATCCTTTGTGTACCCTTCTCTAATAAATACCCATGACCATTTGCAGGGGAATTATCGTCCGCCTGTAGGTCCAAAAAAGGGCACTTATTATCTGACATGGCTGCCGTGGGATAATGACTTAAAAGCGTCGGAGACATTCAAGGAGCGCTCTAAATTGAGCAGGGAAGATCTCTACGCTCTTTCAGGATATAAATGCCTGTTTTCCGGCGTAACAACGGTGAACGATCATTTTACACATGAGATAAACAGTCAAATATTACCCACCCTGCCAATCAGGGCTATTCAGGAATACTGTATCGAGCATGAATGTTCCTCTTATGATTTAAAATGGGGTGAGGGCATAGAAATTGAGCATAAAAAAGCGAAACAAAATAATTGGCCTTTTATTACCCACCTTAGCGAAGGTTTTGACGATGAAGCCATGCACAGCATTGAAAAGCTGGAAAAGTTAAATGTGCTGGACGACCATTGCCTGTTTGTTCACTGTATTGCTTTTAGCGATGAAGATATTAAGAAAACTGCAAAAGCGGGAGCAAGCGTTTCATGGTGCGGGTTTTCCAATATGTTCATGTTTAATGTGACGGCAAAAGTGCGAAAAATGATAAAAGCGGGAGTTAATATTACAATCGGAACAGATTCATCGGCTTCCGGCTCAGCAAACATTCTTGAGGAAATGAAATACGACAGGGAATTGTATCAAAAACTTTACGGTGAAGACCTTCCCGCAAAAAAAATCTTCGAGATGGTTACAATTAACGCGGCAAAAGCCTTTAGAATGCAGGACAGGGTCGGCGCTTTGGAAGAAGGTTTGTTAGGTGACATTATCGTACTGAAAGGGAAAAACAGCGATCCGTATGAAAACTTTGTCAACGCCGGCATGAAAGACATAGAACTGCTCGCGCTTGCTGGAAATCCGATATACGGCGAGATGCGTTTTCTTGATATTTTTAACGGAAAACTGCCTTCAGGTTATACGCAAATAAAAGTGGGAAACAGAGAGATGTTTGTAAAGGGTGACCCGGCGGGACTTTACAACGAAGTGAGAAAGAAAATCGGTTTTAAAAAGATTCTGGATTACCTGCCGTTTGAGCCGGCACAGGAAGGAGCGTAATGCCAAAACCAGCGCAATATCGTTCAGGTTCTCTTATTTACTTTAAAGGCGACCCTGCTGAGAAGATATACATCTTGCAGTCAGGAAAAGTGAGCCTTGTCTATCAGGACATTGAGACCGGAGCCGATGTAAGAGATCCTGTGCAGCCCGGAGAATTCTTCGGGGTAAAATCAGCATTAGGACGCTATGCGCGTGAAGAAAACGCCGTCGCTCTGTCAGATTCCAACGTAATGATATTTACAGTTCCCGAATTTGAGGCCGTCGCAATGGCTAATTCCAGAATAATAATGAAAATGTTAAAAGTTTTTTCAAACCAGATGAGGCGCGTTCATAAACAGGTTTCCAAAGTTATGGCAAAGGAAGAACATCCGCCTGCCGACGGTCTTTACAATGTAGGCGAATTTTATTTAAAAAACAAACGCTTTACCCACGCAAAACACGTATTCAGCCGTTATTTGACATTTTACCCTTCAGGAAAAAACGCTATTCAGGCGGCTAAAAATATGGAAATAGCGGAAAACGCCCTTTCCCGTTATGGTGACGGAAAAGGACCGGGCGTTTCCGTCAGTAACGCCGCTTCTGAAGCGCCGTCCGCGCCGGTATCACAGAAAAGTAATGAGAAAGCAACTAAGGCGTATTATGACGCCGTAGGTCTTGTTTCGCAAGGAAAGTATCAGGAAGCGTTCATGACATTTAAATTAATAACAGACAGCGGCACCGATCCTGAATTGACCGCGAAAGCGGCTTTCGAAATTGGCCGTTGTATGTTCCTTATGAATAAGTTTGACGAGAGTTTGAAGTATTATACCAGTATGTTGACCAAATTCCCAAAGCATCCTGAATTATTGGAAACCATGTTTATTATGGGTCAATGTAACGAAAAATCCGGCAGAAAAGATCAAGCGATAGCGTTTTATAAAAAGATCGTTTCAATGGGCGGGGACGACTCCACTATCGAAAAAACAAGGAAGGCGCTTAGCGCCTTGGGAGCGTAAAATGGCTATGGATTTGGCCGCGTTTGGCCGTTTTTCACGCACTTTTCATCAGGGAGAAATAATTTTTTCCGAGTTTGAACTTGGCGATACTTTTTATTTAATTCAATCGGGCAGAGTACAGCTTGTAAAACTTGTTGGGGATATTGAGCGGACATTGGATATTCTGCAACCTTCCGAAATGTTTGGTGAAATGGCAATTTTGGAAAACTCCCCACGCTCTGCGACGGCCATTGCGATTGATGAAGTAAAAGTGCTGGAATTTAATTCGCAAAATTTTGAAATCCTGCTCCTTGGAAATCCGCAAATTGCCCTGAAACTTTTAAAAATGTTTTGCAAACGCATATACGATTCCAAACGGCGCTTTATGATCCTTACGCTTCCTGAGCCGCAGGTGAAAATCGCCGACGTATTTCTTATGCTTGATGAAACCCAGCCTGATATTGATAAAACCAGCGAACGGCGTGAATTTAAAACCACGGTTGAAGGAGTAGCGCACTGGGCGGGAATGAGCGTCAACGAAGCGAGAGATATTCTTGGTCATTTTGTAAACCAGCGGCGCGTAGAAATTTTCCCGGATCGCATAACAGTAAAAAACATCAACGATTTTTCCCGCTTTGTCAGTTCCAGACGCAATTCAAGAGGCGCCTAATTTTTGAGTTATGGACAATAAAAAACTCCTTGTGTTTTCAGATTCACATGGTAATAGCAGGGCGCTTAAAGCGGTCTTTAATTGGGCGAAAGATCACCTTCCGCCCAATGACACTATTTGCGCCGCGGCGTTCCTTGGAGACGGTATTTCAGACTTGCAGTACGCTGCGGACGAATCAGGTTTTTATACCGATTGGAAACTTGTCATGGGAAACAACGATTACGGGATTGTAATATCGGAAGCTTTAACCTTTAACTTTGCGGAACATAATTTTTTTATGTGCCACGGACACCGGCTCAATTTATACAACGATTTTAATATACTCATAGCCGCCGCAAATAACGTGGGAGCGGACGTAGCGTTATTCGGCCACATTCATATTCCCTATTATAAAATAGTAAATGGTATTACGCTTATCAACCCCGGAAGCGTCGGACGGCCTCGAAGCAAGATAGGCGCGACATTCGCCGTTATTGAATGTCCCACCGGCAAACCGTTAAATGTAAAATTTTATGAGATTGGCACACAGGGAAAGATTAAGGAAGTGAAGATTTAACGTTACGGCCTCGTTACACGATGTATGCCCAAGGAATTTATTAAGTACAGTCATGGCAGGGCTGCGGGTGGCAAAAACTCTGGGAGAACCCGACTCGCACTGGCGGCCACCTAAAGGCGGCCTTGCTTTTATTGGGGACTGCGGCATTTTTTGGTGCTCTCAGCGTGCGGCATTAATTATCCACACGGCTACGCCGTGCGTTTATTTGGCTGTGAGCCTTTCCCTGACCACTTAAATGCGAAATTACGATAAATTTATAAATACTTAATTCATTTATTACTTTTTTCTTAATGAACAAAAACTACTTCTTCATCGCATTTAAGTGGTCAGGGACGTTTTTTCTCTGAATTTTCTTTGTTTTTTTCCAAAGTCTCTCCGGCGGGGAACGCCCGAAAGATGTTTTTACATCGCACGCAGCCTGCCCGCCTGTACTCAAGGATTTTATTTGGCATACATCTTCTAGCGCTAATAAGTAATGAGCAATTAACAATTAGCAATAGACACCATCGGCAGCGTATAAATGTCGCATAACGGCACTAGAGAAAAGTGGTGACAGATACGCTGTGTGTACTCTAAATAGAAAGCGTCATAAGCATATATTTTCTTTTCCCATGCAATTTCCAGAGATTTTTCAAGATTAATTTCAATCATCTTAATTGGAATTTTCTGAAAAATATTTACCAATTCGATCATTTTTTCTTTATCTGTAATGATTCCTTTTTTCATCATTCTTGTTAAAGCGTTAGCGATTTCAGAAGATACTACAAGTGGCGAAACCAACACGGCATTTTTTGTACAATTTATAACAATGCCACTTTCAGGTTCATCAGCAATAAAAGCTATTATTGCGCTTGCATCCAAAACTATTTCCATTGTTTAATCGTATAAAATATATATGTATTTGTCAATATTTCTCAAAATAATCTGAACAGTGATAAAAGTGAATGTTAGGCACTCGGTGTCAGATACTGTTACGTATACTGAAAGAGAGGAGAGTAGAAAGCGAAACTCTCCGCTCTCTACTCTCTACTCTCGGCTCACAATTTTGAGTGTCAGATATTCGGCGGCTATCTTACTGCCTTGTATAAGTATTAGAACCATCAGTAAAGGTTTGTCCGTTTGAACTCATGGTGATTGTGCAATTCAACCAACTCGTGCCTGCAGCGACATTAGGTGTATAATATTGAACACCCAACACCTGCCCTGACCATGTTAAAGTACCCGTACTTGTTAGGTTTCTAAAGTATTGGCTGCCAACTTTAACATAGCCTTTGCTTACAGCATCTTGCCATAAGGCTGAACTAACACCAATACTTGTAAGAGTACCGCTACTGCCACTAATGGTAGTAACTAGACCGCCACCCATCGCTGTCCAAACGCCGTTAAGGGATAGATTAATAACTGGTGGGTCGTCTTCTTCTTTGCAAGAAACCATTGAAAATCCAATTACCGCCACAGTGACTATCAGGCAAAGCCTGATAACTTGGAATTTTGCCGTCGCAAAACTCCCCACATTTGATTTCATGTTTTTCATGGAAAACTCCTTAAATCTTATTGAAACGGGCAATTTAACAAGAAACTGCAAGTTAATCTTTCCGTTCTATACTAAAAATATAGAACCAAATGATTTCTGTCAATAGGTAAATCATATAGTTCTATATAAATTATATAGAACTTTTAGACTTTTACAGAAATATAAATCATATAGTTCAATAGAATTTATAAGGATTGAAAAGGATAATTGGCATGGACGGACAGGAAATAAAATCCATATTGGGAAAAAATATAAAGCTGGTCAGAAACGAAAGGCGGTATTCTCAAGAGATTTTAGCCGAAAAAGCCGATATTTCTATTACTTTTTTAAGTAACATTGAAAGGGGGCTAAAATATCCAAAACCTGCTGTATTAGCGCAAATAGCGGAAAGTTTGGGAGTAGAAGCCTACGAACTTTTTAAAACAAATTCCAATCCTAATATTGCGCCCATTGTTATGCGTAATGACAGTAAAAAAATGTTAGACCGCCTTTCTAAAGTAATGACCCGAAAAGTTAATATTGCGGTTAATAATGCTATGGAAAGGGTTTTCAGGGATTTTATGAAATAAATTTCTGTAATATTGCGAGCGTTAGCCCATATATCTAATTTCTACTGCGCCGTTGGCGTTTTTTATGGCTGAATCTAAAACTATCCTTGAAACATGTCTATTTTTTTGTTATTATGTAAAAGTGAGAGCGTTCAGATATACAAGATTCAACCGTTTTGCTAACAAGGAAGGCATTACAGATAATGAATTATTGGAGATTGTCGAACAACTTGAGGCAGACCAAGCGGATGCAAATCTGGGTGGTGCCCAATTATGCACGGCAAAGCCGTGTTGATGAATAATTCTACATGGCATGGCGCACAATAAACTTTAACATAACGAATAATGCGCGAAGGCTTTAGCCTGAGCAGTGCGCCCGGGTATATAAAGTACGAGTAGCCAGACAGGGCGAAGGGAAAGTGGGCGGACACTGTATTATTGTGTACTTTAGGAACGAGTACCGTACTTTTTTCGTCTATAGTTTTTCCAAGAATGACAGAAGCAACATAAGCGATAAAGAATTGAAAGCGTTCAAAGATGACGCAAAAGAAGATTTTGAATTGACTGACACTGAAATAAGAGCATGGTTAAACCGTGGAACTTTGATTGAAATTACAGAGGAGGATTTTCATCGCGTTGCGATGAATTCGATTAACATAACCGCTCACGCGGTTTAAAAAGAAGAAATAGTATGAAGTACAAAAGCGACATTCTTGAAACAATTCACGAGAGTGCAACTGAAAAATTCCATATTGGCGCTTTTTCCGAAGCCAGAATGCGTGAATATGACGAATTGTGCCTTACCTCAGAAACCTCAAAGAACAATAATGCACATGAAACTGTAAACATAGAACACGCCGATCTTGTAACCGCATAGCCGAAAAAGGTAAATAAGGATGCAAAAATGTTGTTACAACTCATTGTAGGCATTTCTCTAGTATTGATAAGTATTTGTCTTTTTATGCTTGGTAGGCAAATCAGAAAGCATCACTAATTCAACAGAAAATTGAATGTGCTTATTAACGATACAAGATGTATGCCGAATAAAATCTTTGAGTGGTTTTGGGGGAAAAGGCAAAGAAGTATTGCGTCTGTTTATGCAACAACTTCTTTATTGTGCTTTTCCCATTGCCTTTCACGCCAGAGACAGACGCAACCTAAAACAATTAGAGGAACTGTACAAACTGCCATAAATACAACTAACCACATAAATTACCCCCTGTTCTTTTTTCGTGAAGAAAATATCAATCCGGCGACTGCTAATATTACAAAAACAACACAGCCTGCTACTATTAAAATATACTGCGGCAATTCGCCTTTTAGAATGCCGCCTAAAATGAAACTGGCAAACGTCAATTTTGACAAATCCAGTAATAGCTTGCCAAGATTTTCCCTAAATTCGGAATTTGGTTCTACTGTTTTTTTTGCCATACCTTTATTTTAGCATAATGCAGGGAAAGTGGCAAGCCTCAAGTTTAAAATGCCTATTACCGTCTGACCACTAAAACATATAAACAGGGCCTTTTCTATGATACTTTTTTCATGTGTTTTAGTGGTCAGAATGTATTCCCAATTATCATGCGTTTTATTCAATAACGAGTACAAAGTCTCCCGTACCTACCCCGTTAGCAAAACTTACGGTAACGGTTCCATAAGCGGCATGTGTGGCGCCTTCTGGTCCAACCCCAACATGAAACTCCACATTTTGATCATTACCGTCGTAATTTTCCATAAAGCGAGTGTCTTTATTTTCTTTAAATACTTTTAAGGTTGCTTTGCCATCTATAACCGTTGAGTCTGTACTTTCACTCAAATTAACTGGTTCGCCGTTTAGGTATGCGAGAGAAATTTGTTCACAGGCTACAAGATATGTATGAAATGTTTCCAATGAAGTATGGGCCCATATCAACTGTCCGTCATAGGCGCTTAGTCCGTTAATAATCAAACGGCCATCTGTAGCAACTTCTCTGAGTTCATCATATTCTTTGGGATCGCCGCCCTCTGTGGCAATATCACAAGCTACTGTGAGTCCTATTACCGTCATTAAGGCGATAATCACGAAAAGTTTTGCAAAATTTTTCATTGAAACCTCCATAATTGTCCCTGTTTTACGAGTAATTTTAAACTGTAATGGTTATATTAATTAATATAACAAAAATATTAAAGAAAAACAAGTTAATTATTTAAGCCACTTGACAATGATTAAACATTAAAAACTGAAGTTTTAGATATTTAATTAAATCTCCGCCTCATAATCAACGCCTTCAACATCAAACCCGTGGACTTCCAGAAAATCGTGCTTAAATCCGTTTATGTCAGTTTCCGTAAAAACGTTTTCGGGCGTTACAGCCTCCATTTTTTGCGTAACGGCTTTTTGCACGTCTTCGCGCATTTCCCAATCGTCAATACGGATGCGGTTTTCATTGTCTACGGGGACTGAACTTGCGTCGTTTATGGCGTTAGGTGAATAAAGAAAATCGCGGAAAAGACGGGTAATTTGTTCTATACAGCCTTCGTGGAGACCCATGTCTTTCATAACTTTGAAAAGGCATGAAACATAAAACGGGATAATCGGTATTACGGCACTTGCGCGGGTAACAACGGCTTTGTTTACTGAAACCCATGCGCCGTCAATTTTTTTCTGCTCTTTAAACTTTTTATTTATTTCGCGGCAGGCGCGTTCAAGGTCTTCTTTCGCCTTGCCTATGGTTCCGTTTTTGTAAATGGCCCACGACAATTCAGGGCCAATGTAAGTGTAAGCGACAGTGCGGGTCTTAGGCGAAAGAAGCCCTTCATGATCCAAAGCGTCCATCCACAACTCCCAGTCTTCGCCGCCCATAACTTTCAGGGTGTTGGAAATTTCTTCCTCGTTTGCAGGCTCCGCTTCAGCCGTACTGAATGTCCCATTCAGCATGTTAAGACTATTTCCTGAAAAAGCTTTGCCAATCGGTTTAATTACCGATTTGTACATAACGCCCGTCTTGGGATCTTTTCTTACCGGAGAAGCGAGCGAATAAACAAATAAATCGATCTTTGCCGGTATGCCGGCCTTTGAAGCGGCTTCTCTGACTGCCTCGGCTGTTTTTATTTTTACTTCATCAGAATAAGCGTCGCCGTTTAAAGAGATAGAAACAAGCCCCGCCTTTGCCGCTTCCTTATCAAAAGCCTGATTATTGTAAAAGCCGGACGTGCCTGTCCGTTTTTCCGACGGCTCATTCTCAAGGGAGACACCGATTGTGACGGCTTTGTATCCAAAACCGGCGCATATACGGCTGGCGAGACCGTAACCGTTAGAGCAGCCGACAACCAAAACAAGTTTTGGCGCGCCTTCCGCGGGGGATAAATGTTTTTTTGCGTATTCAATTTGTTTTAATACTCCTGCCGCGCACCCCGCCGGATGGGCGTTCAGGCAGATATTGCTTCTAATCATCGGTTTTATTTGCATTTACTTACTCCAATTTTTCGCCATGACAGACGACGCTTATAAAATCGCAATTTTGCAGGGCTTTAGCCTAAAAAATTGCAAGATTTGTTCGGACACCAACCGGGTTCCTGAACAAGTCCGCTATTTCTTTCCAACTAGGCACATCCATTCAGCTTCCGCGGCAAGCTCATCGCCGACATAAGCCTTACCCTGCTGTTTGACCATGTTAGGTGAAACTCGAAGGTTCACTACTTCGCTGCGGACTTCATCGCCGGGACGAACCTGGCGGCGGAATTTTACCTTATCAACGCTTGCAAAGAAAAATAAAGCGTCATCTCCAATCGCGCCTATTTTTCTCAAGCCCGCGCCGCCAGATTGCGCCATTGTTTCAACAAGGATCACTCCCGGCACAACCGGGTAATCGGGGAAATGGCCTTTAAAAAAATACTCGCTCTCGGTAAATTTATGCTTTGCGATAATTTTCTCGTTTGACGCTTCGACAATTTCGTCAACAAAGAGAAAAGGTTCGCGGTGCGGCAGCAGTTTTTCAATCTCGTTCATTTTTGTCTCCTTAATTATTAACCGTTGTATTTTTTAAATACTACCACGCCATTGTGTCCGCCAAAACCAAGCGAACCGGAAGCGGCGGCGTTTATTTCGCCGTACTGCGCCTTATTTGGCACATAGTCCAAATCACACTCAGGAGCGGGATTGTCAAGATTTATTGTGGGCGGATAAAAACCGTCGCGCATCGCGAGAATGCAGGTGATAGCTTCGATTCCTCCGGCTGCGGCGATACAGTGGCCGTGCATACTCTTGGTACTGGAAACTTTCATTTTATAGGCGTGATCGCCAAAGGCCATTTTTATCATTTTGGTTTCCGTTGGATCGTTAATTTCAGTTGACGTGCCGTGGGCGTTGTAATACTGAATATCTTCGGGCTTTAGTTCCGCGTCGGCAAGAGCCATTTTTATCGCATTTGCGCCGCCGTTTCCTTCCGGGTCAGGTGATGTTATGTGATACGCGTCTGCTGTCGCCCCGTATCCCGCCAACTCGGCAATAATTTTCGCGCCTCGCGTTTTCGCGTGTTCTTCGCTCTCCAGAATCAATATGCCAGATCCCTCTCCCATTACAAAGCCGTCGCGATCCGCGTCAAAGGGACGGGACGCTTTTTCAGGCTCGTTGCACCTCTTTGTAGAAAGCGCCTTGAGCATTTGAAAGCCGCCGACAGCAAACGGAATGATAGTCGCTTCTGTTCCGCCTGAAATGATCACATCACAGCGTCCGGCGCGAATTAAATCAAGCGCCTGCCCCAAAGCGTCTGTTCCTGAAGCGCAGGCAGTAACCTGAGTGAAGGCGGGACCCTTTGTGCCGAACAACATGGAGATATTTCCGGCGGCTTCGTTAGGAATCATCATTGGGACGGTTAGAGGCAACATTCGCTTGGGACCGTCATTAAATAATTTTTTCATTGATTCTGAAACTATTTCAAATCCGCCGATACCATTGCCAATTACAATTCCTGTTCTTTCAGCATTGCTTTTTACGGGGTGTTTGCCCTCAGCGTTGACATCGCCCATTAATCCCGCATGAATCAAAGCCTGCGCCGTAGCGGATACCGCAAACTGCGTAAAGCGGCACATTTTTCGCGCTTCTTTTTTATCCATCCACTGTGTCGGATCAAAATCTTTTACTTCACCGGCTATCGTTACGTCAAACCCGGTGGTATCAAAAAGAGAAATTTTCCCAATGCCGCTTTTTCCGGCTTTCAACGCAGCGCAAAAATCTTCAATGTTATTACCAATGGGCGAAATAATTCCCATTCCTGTTACTACAACTTTTTTCTTCACTTCATACTCCTAAAAAAACATTCCGCCGTCTACGGGCAGAACCTGCCCTGTAATATATGATGAAATATCGGAAGCTAAGAAAAACACCGCGTTTGCGACATCTTCCGGCTTTCCAGGACGTTTCAAGGGAATCGCTTCTAACATTTTTTTTCTGGCTTCTTCAGGTAATACCGCAGTCATATCTGTCTCGATAAAACCGGGCGCTATCGCGTTTACCCGCACCCCGCGGCTTGCCACTTCGTTAGCTAAACTTTTTGTTATGCCGATTAATCCCGCTTTGCTTGCGGAATAATTTGCCTGCCCGCCATTGCCGTGTATGCCGATAACGCTCGACATATTAATAATTGAACCCGCGCGTTTGCGGATCATGTCTCTTGCCACAGTGCGGGAGACAAAAAACGCCGCAGACAGATTTATATCAATTACCTTTTGCCATTCTTCAAGAGACATTCTAAATGAAAGATTGTCTTTTGTAATTCCGGCGTTGTTTACAAGTATGTCAAAACCGCCCGATTGTTTTATCACATTATCAATAACGCCGTCTATTTCGCCTAACTTGCTTAAATCGGCGCTGACCCAGTGGAGTTTTCCGGCGGCTTTTTCAACACGCGCGTTTAAATCATCAGGCTCTCTTATATCAAGCCCCCAAACTTCCGCGCCGGAAGCAAGAAAAATATCTGCGATAGTTTTTCCTATTCCGCGCCCCGCCCCT
The DNA here is from genome assembly GCF_054786175.1 of Treponema sp. R8-4-B8. Lineage (NCBI taxonomy): Bacteria > Pseudomonadati > Spirochaetota > Spirochaetia > Treponematales > Treponemataceae > Treponema > Treponema sp. R8-4-B8. The sequence continues at coordinate 196,661 of NZ_BDHE01000490.1, read as the reverse complement.
GTTATTAATGCTTTTTTTCCGTTAAGTTCCAAAATAGTCCTCCTAAATAAATATTAACATATTTTATCAATAATCTTTATAATTTCGATATATCTTCCGCAGTTCCAGCGGCAAATACGGGAATTCCGCCGCCATCGACTGGCGATGAATCTTTCCAGAGACCTTGCAACACCTTGCCTGGACCAACTTCAAGGCAGGCTTCGTATCCGGCGGCGGCAATAGCCGCTTCTTCTTCCACCCAGCGGACAGGGTTTGTTATCTGAAGTAAAGCGAGTTTTTTCGCTTCATCGCCTGAATTAATTTTCTTTCCCGTAACATTGGAAAAAACAGCCGTTATGGGATCGCTGAATGTTATGGCTTCCAACGCCGGGCGGAAAGCTTCCGCAGCGTCAGCCATAAGCGGCGAATGGAAAGGACCGGCTACTTGCAAACGTAAAACGCGCCTTGCGCCCGCGGTTTTAAAACGGGTTTCCGCTTCAGCTAACGCGGCGGCTGTTCCGCTCACCGCCAACTGTTTTGGCGAATTGATATTGGCGGCATACAAATCCTTTAGCCCTTCATTGCTCCATTTTGCAATTAATTCTTCAACCTGAGAGGGAGCAAGACCGACTACAGCCGCCATACCCGGTGCCGCCGCCGCGTCTCCGCCGCTTAATTCGCGAAGACGGTCGCAAGTTTTTTGCATTGCTTCACCCCTTGCCTTGATAAGTCGGAAACAGTCAGCCGCGCTGATAACGCCCGCGCACACAAGCGCGGAATATTCGCCAAGACTGAAACCGGCGCAGGCGGCGGGGCTAAAACCCTTGCTTTTAAGAAATTCCGCAGCCGCCAGATTAGCGACGGTAATCGCCGGCTGTGAAACGTCTGTGCGTTTTAAAGTGTCGGCGTCGGACTGAAGAAGTTCTTTTACGTCTTTTCCAAAAACTTCGGATGCCGTATTAAAAAGTGATTTTACAGCGTCGGATTCAAGCAAATCCATCGCCATACCTGAGTACTGCGCTCCTTGTCCGGGGAACAAATACACAACATTATTTTTGTTCATACTATCCTCTACCAAACTATTATATTTCCGCCGTAGGTAAGGCCGCCGCCAAACCCAACTGTTAGGATTAAATCCCCTTTCTTTAACTTGCCGCTCCTGTTCATTTCGTCTAATGCGATTGGAATTGACGCTGATGAAGTGTTGGCGTATTCTTCAATATTTAAATAAATTTTTTCAGCAGGAATATGCAGTCGTCTTCTGGCGGCTTGAATAATTCGCGCGTTAGCCTGATGAGGGACAATCCATGTGATATCATCAATGCCGATATTCCCCGTCTTCATAAGGGCGTCTATTGTTTCGGCTATCGCCCCAACCGCGAAGTTATACACTTCCTGCCCGTTCATCTCGACGCAGATCGGCAAATCAATAGTTTCCCCTTTTTTAAAAGGATTTCGCGTGCCGCCTCTTCGCATAACAAGGCTTTCACTGCCCGAACCGTCCGCGCGTAAAATTGAATGTAAAACTCCCCGGTTGGAAGACTGTGGGTCTGCGGCGGTTTTTTCTATCACGACAGCCCCCGCGCCGTCGCCAAATAAAACACAGGTTTTCCTCTCACTCCAATCAAGCATTTTACTTAAAATTTCAGAGCCGATTAAAAGAGCGCGTTTGCGTTCAGAGCTGACACTTAAAAGCCCTGCGGCAATCTCAAGCCCGTAAACAAAGCCGGTACAGCCTGCGGTAATGTCCATTGCGGCGGCCTTTTTAGCGCCAATCTTATTTTGCACAATACAGGCTGTAGATGGAGTTCCAAAATAATCAGCCGAAGCTGTAGCCAAAATAATCACATCAATAGACGCGGCTGCCTCCGCCGCAACTCTGTCCCTTTCCGCGGGATCATCGCCGGTATAACCCGCCGACATGGCTAGGGCGTTTATCGCCGCTTCCGCCGCCAAATCGCTGCACGCTACGGATTCATCCGCGATATGGCGATTGCCAATCCCAGTATGTGACCTGATCCATTCATCAGTTGTATCGACCCGAGTTGTTAATTCTTCGTTGCTGACCTTTTGGGGCGGCACAGCTTTCCCCGTTCCTATGATTTCAATAGCCATAATTTATTATGATAATTTTTGACAATTTATCATACTCCTAATGTTTACAAATTTCTCGATTTTGTCAAGATGTAATTTTGACACGGGTATTTTTTTTAGGTTGCAAGTTTATAATATAATACTATGGATTTAAAAAATGAACTAACGCGGCCTGTTTTTTTACATATTGACGCTTATTGGCATGGGTTTGTAGAATATATTGATTGGAGGTAGTCAATGTCACTCTTTATTATTTTAGCGTTAATTTTTTTATTTATCTTCTTTATTTTTATCGTATTTTATCTGACGATACGATTCAAGCGTGTAATGTTATGTGTTTGTTTATTATTCGTTGTCATAGCTTTTTCGCTCTATACGGCCGGTTATTTATCGTCCGGCTCAGGATTTGCTGACGCGTTATTTGCCGCATTGCGCGGATTATTCAGCACAGCGCGAATGTTTTCAATTAACGATGACTATGAAGTTTTAAATAATGTTCAGGGAACGCAATGGCTGACGGAAAACGTATGGATAAAAATCCTTTTATGGTGCTGCTACATCTCGGCTTTGATAATCGTTCAAACCGCATTGATTGCTTTGTTCGGCCGTAAGTTAATTGATAATTTCCGTTTGAATTTTGGGTCTCATAAAGAGTTATACATTATTAAAGGGAGCGATAAGAACGCCCTGTTGTTAGCTGAAAATATCGTTACCCATGATATGGAAAAAAAACACCCCGATAAAAAGCGGCTTATTATTTTTTTACTGGAAGAAGATGACGATGAGAAAAAAATCTATGAAAAAGCGTCGCGTTTTGGCGGCATTGTGCGAGTACTGGACAGAGATCATGATTTTTCATATTTCTTAAAAAAAGCCAAGTTGAAAAGAAGAAACTGGTTAAATAATTTTATAAAAGAAAAAAAATATAATATAGTACTGATGTCTAAAGACGCATCCATACTGGACGACGTGCAGCTTATTGCGGAATATGCAAAAGAAAATACTTTAAACCCGGAAAAACTGGATGTTTTTGTTTTTACTTTATCGGAATGGGACCGCGAAAAAATAGAAGAAATTACACAGGCAAAAGACGGCAATCAACGCAAATACCCCTGCACATTTCATATTGTCAACGAAATTGATTTATTGACCCGTCAAATGATTGAAAAACATCCGCCCTTTGAATGTCCGGGGCTTAATTTATCAGGCGGCAAGGCGGCGCGCAACTTTACCGTAATGATACTTGGCTTTGGGCCGGTGGGACAGTCTGCGCTTTTACGGCTAGTGATGAACGGGCAGTTTATGGGAAGCCGTATGCGGGCGATAATCATAGACAAGGATATAGATAATTTGCGCGATTGTTTTCTGCATAGGTATCCCGGGTTAAAACTTTGCTGCGATATGGAGTTTGAAAATATTAATGTTCAATGTAAAGAATTTTTTACACTGTTAGATTTTATATTGCAAGATAAAAGAAATAACGTGGATTATATAGTTGCAGCTTTACACGGCGATGAAATAAATAAACAAACGGCATTGGATATAAAACATCACTATGAACGCAAAGGCATTAAAGCGCTGCCGTTTATTGCTGTTACTGAAATGAATGGGAACTTGTGTGAAACAAAGCAAGTTATTACTGTTTCCCAAAAAGATAAAAGCTTGCATGAAACAAAGCAAGATGAAAAAATATTTGTCTTTGGCAGCCGTTATGAGGTATACAAAGAATCGGTAGTAATCCGTGAGCAAGCCGATATTATGGCAGAAGCGGTAAATGATGTTTACGGAGGGCAGCCGTGGCATGAACTTGAATGGTTTTTACAGGAAAGCAACCGGGCAGCCGCCGATTTTATTCCCGCCATGCTCAAACTGGCAGGATGCAATGAAAAAGACGCGATAGAAAAAAAGACTCTTACCAATGATAATTCCCTTGCGGAGATTCTTGCACAGACAGAGCATCTTCGTTGGAATGCCTTTCATGCGGCGATGGGGTATCGGCCAATTGACATAGAAGAAATGAACCGGCGCTTTAATGAGTATAACGGTAATGGAAACAGCCTTGATTTTGCCCGCAGAGACTCAAAAGCCCGTTTGCAAGTATGCCTTGTCCACTGGGATGAATTGGATAAAATCAGCGAGGCATACAGGAAATTGGCAAATCATACGGAAAACTTAAAAGAGCAAAAACGGGATTTTAAAATGAATGATCGGCATATAATTGAAAATATACCTAAGTTTTTAGAAGCGGCAGGTAAAAAATAAGTACGAAAAAACGTAAAAAATATTTGCAACATTTGATAATAAGGAGGCTTTTATGTACAAACCTACTCCGATTGATACGGCAAAAATATCACTAAGCGGCGATATTTTGGCGCTAGGTGAAGTTTTAGCCAAAAACACGCATGAAGTATGGGCAGCCGGACGGATTGCCGACGGTTGGACGCACGGCGATGTGCGTGATGATTTAAAAAAGAAACATCCGTGCATTATCCCATATGAAGAACTTTCTGAATCGGAAAAAAACTATGACCGCGCAACCGCAACGGAAGCGCTCAAAGCGATAATAAGCCTTGGATTTTCTATCCAGAAATCAAAGCAATAAATAAATAATTCGCGATTCCGTCTAACATCCTCTTGACTTTTTTTCAATAAAATGAATAATATATTTAATGGGTACAGGAGAATAATGCCATATTGCGATAAAAAAGCTATATCTTTTTTACTTACCACACAGTGTAATTTACGCTGTACTTATTGTTTTGGCGCAAGAAATTGCGAAAAGGGCGTTTTAGACTATAACTTTGCCCATCGCGTTATGGAGGACTATATGGGCGGTGCTGGCGGGATAAAACATATCCGCTTTTTCTCCGATGGCGAGCCAACGATTGAAATTGAACTTTTAAAAAAAATTTATTGTGACGCGATACGTTTAGAGCCTGAAATGCAAGCCGAGATTCAGACAAACGGCATATTTTCACAGGAAACGGCGAATTGGCTTGGTAAGAATATGGATTATATTCACCTATCAGTGGATTTGCTGCCCGAAGACCACGATAAATATCGTATAACGCCAAACGGCAAGCCATCATCGCCTATTATCCTGAAAAACCTTCAATATTTAAAAGATATGCCGGACAGAAAAGCAAAAATCGTTATTCGCGCGACAATTACCATACACAATATAAATAGGCAAAAAGAGGGCATTGATTACTATTATGACAACTATGGTATTGATACCTTCTGGGTAGACCCGATTTTTCCTCCTGTTTTTGATGTGGCTGAAAAAACTTATGAACCGATAGACATGATGCAGTTTGCCTCGACTTTTATTGACGCGCATAATCACGCATGGGAGCGTGATATATTTTATGAAAGCAATTTAACTACAAACTTTGACGGCAAGACCGATAAGGCATGCCGCGCGTGTCTGCCAATGCCGCACCTGACAATGGACGGGTATCTTTCCGCATGTGAGATGGCGACATACGGAAAAGATGCCGGAAAGATGGACGCTATGATTTACGCGAAATACGACGCGGAAAATGACAAGATTGTTTACGATGAAAACAAATTAAAAATCTTGCAAAGCCGGACGTTGCATAATATGCCGTCCGATTGCCGTGAATGTGCGGCGGGAGAGTACTGTGCGGGATTCTGCTTAGGTGAAACTCTCAACGAAAACGGCAGCCTTTTCAGAGTAAAAACCCGCGTATGCAGGGCTCTTAGATATATATATGGAGAAATAGGGTATTTATACCCGCAAAAATATCCGAAAGGGTTTCCGATCAAACATCCGTAGAAAATGAGTAAATAAACCAAAAAAGGAGATAAAAATGGACGATAGAAATAAAACTAAAAACGCTTTTGAAGTTGAAAACAAGTCGCGGTCTAAATCTTTTAAAATTAAGATAAAAACGAAGAACGGAGAAATAGAAACAAGAGAACATCCGCTTCCCGAGAAAAATGTATTTGATCAATATAAGGATTTGGAAATAATAGCTGGTGAGATTGTTCAAGAGCTTTTAAGCGAAGACATTTACAAAGAAGACGTTCATTTATCCGAGAAAGGTTATAAAGAAATTATAGAAGAAGGTCTGACCTTTTTTATGTCATCACAATATAAAACAAAGCATTCTGGATTACTTTCAATTTGTCCTGCAGTTTTAACCGCTATGAGCATTTGGAAAAAATTACCTCCTAAATCGCATTACAGAGATAAGCTATTTGAGACTATCAAAGCGGGAATAACCGCGATTCTAAAAATTATTTATAGAAACAAGGAACCGTCTTTAAACGATAATGAACCTGTATTCGACGCGTCACCATACGAAACAGGAGCTTTTACAAAGGGACTTGATGGCAAGTCATATATCGATTCAATATCGTGGGCTATCCCTGTTTTTTTACGAATATTAAATTTGTCAGAGAAAAAAGATGATAAAGAAGTGCCGGTTTTTACTGATAAAAATTTACGCAAACAAGCTGAATTCTTAGCAATGTGGTGTTTAAAATACGTTAATGAATGTATGGTGAGCTATATCGACGAAGACGAAAAAGACGACAACGGTAAACCTAAAAAGTACTTGGGTTGGAGCTTTACAAAACTTGATAATAATGAAGACGCTGAACGTTCCCTGTATTTCACTTATGCGGTATCTACAATTTATCTTTCATTTTTTGCCGAATATCAGAAAATTATTATTTCATTAAGAACAATTGAAAGGGAAATGAAAAGGGAAAAGGAACTAAAAGAGAAAAAAAACAAGGAAGGTTACATTGATGGTGATGATGACTTAAGATTAAAATTAGGTGAATTAGGTGAAAAATACTGGGATAATAAAAATGGATTGGAAGATAAGAAAAGAGATATAGAAAAATATATTAATGATAAAGAACGAGATTTAAAAAACAATGAGAAAAAAGAACAGGAAACTGCGGAGGCATTAGAGGACTCTCAGTTAGAAGATTCTAAAGAAGAAATTACTAAAAAAAATATTTCTAAAGAAGGGGAAAAATTAAGAGATGATATTTCAAGATTGGAAGGTATTAAAGACGCGCTTAATACGCTTACCAATCCTGATTATACTGAAAGAATCGAAACATTTGCGAATTTTAATGAAGGCAGCAGAATTCTGGATGAAGAAAAAGGTCAATTGTCTATACTAAAAAAACATTTGGAAGATGTTTCTGAAGAGATTTGGGGAAACATTGAAGACAAGCTTGAAGAAACATTTTTTTATGAGGATATTAGGGCAACAACCGCGACAAAAGAAGCTATAGAAAATGGCGGGCAAACCAATGCGTTATTTACCGGATTATTGCAAATTGGCGTTATCTTGAACTGTGGGTATGATTTGAAAATACGTAATGAAAAATATGAAAAAAAAGAAGAGGGCGAGAAAGAATATCAAAAAATGCAGGATGCGATGCTTTTGCATGTTCAAAAAACACAGCGGTTTTTTGATAACCTAGAGGACAATGATAAAGCGTTTGGCGCGGATTCACTTATTTTAAGATTTACGGAAAAAATCAGCGAAGAAAATAATAAAGAAATGGGGCCTGACCGTACTCTTGCGGAAAGATTACGCAAGCACTACATAAGGGTTTGCTCGCTTACGCCGCTATTATTAAAAACAAACCACCTATTGTCAAAATATGTAGTTCAATACCCTCAAAAACAAATGGGCGAATCATTGGATCGCATTGATCAAAAGCGATTTGTTGATAAGTCTAAAGGCAAGAAGAAGTATCGTTGGTTTTGGGAGACAGACGCATATCACGCAATATCAAATTACTATTATGTAGGCGCAATATCTGATTTTTACGAATATTATAATGATTACGAAAGATATTATGTTGAAAAATATGAAAAAATAATCGAAGCTTTAAAAGATGATTTAAACTTTACTGAAGCCGTTCAACTGCATCGTCAGGAAATTGAAAATAAAATAAAGGATAAAGAAAAAGAATTTGATAAAAAGTTAAAAATTAAAGAAGAAGAAATAAACGCGCTCCGTGAAGAAAAAGAAAAGAGCGATATAGGAAAGGAAATTGTCGCCAATATTAATCAAGTGATTAGCAATTCGACCTGTTTTGAAGATCAAGAGTTTTTAAAGAAAATTGTTGTTGGCATAAGGAAACAGCTTGCAAAAGAGCTTGTGGCGCGATACGAGATTTCTGGTGAAAAGCAAGAAGATTTAGAAAAACTGACAAAACCGTTAGAGCCAAAAGACGACACGCTTTTTTCATTGCTTCAAGCGCTTGCTACCGATATTATTCTGCCTTCGGCGATAGATGCAAATAAAGAAGATGAATCGGAAATATTAAAGGGATTACAAGAAACTACGCCTGCAAAATATGCCTTTAATAGGGGCGGACAGTTAATTAATGGCGGTTTAATAGGGAAGATATTTGCAAAAATGTTTAAAGATTTTAATTGGAAAAGCGAGAAAAACAAATAAAGGAGAAATAGAAAATGTTAAGAGTATCATTTTATTCGTACAAAGGCGGCGCGGGACGTTCTACAACATCGTGGAATACTATTCAACGATTAGTTGCTCTAATGGAACCAACTGCAAAAGAACCGTTTGTTATTGTGGATACGGACACGGAATCCGCAGGATCGACTTTCTTATATGAGGCAGAGGATGTTTTTATAGATAGCGCTAATAATCCGTACCAATCAGTTCAAAGACGAATGACGGATAAAACTGAATATATATTTAGAAACGATTCCGACAAGGAAAAATTCTTTAAAGGGATGCTGCCTGTTGGTAAAAAATATTTTGGTTTACCGGAGGCGAAGGATAATGCGGTACTATTAATCGGCGCAAATATAAATAAAACTGAATTTGATTCGACGGGTACAACAGCAGGGGCTCAAGATCAAATAAGTAATTTTCGTAAAAATATCGTAACGGCATGTAAAGCATGCGGAGCAAAAGCGTTATTTTTTGATACGCCATCGGGAACTCAATTTTTAGCTAGAAAATCCATAGAACTATCAGAGATTATTGTTTGTTGTATGCGTCCAACTACTCAATTTAGAAAAGGGACAAAAAGACAACTGATAGATTTCATTAAGCTGGACATTGACGCTGAATACGATAAAAAGTACATTTTAACGCCGACAGTTGTTTGTTTGGATCCAGACCAGGAATTTAAAATTGGCGGAGAAAATGAACCGAGAAAATATCCTAAGCATGCAAAAACAGAAATTGAAAGAGAATTCGAGACAATGAAGAAAGATGAAAAAGAAAATGTAAAACAGGCATTTATTAACAATGTCCTGAAAGAAATGTTAAGCCCTACCCCTGCGTCCATAAAAGAAAAAACCGGGTATGACGTGGAGGATGATAATGAACTGGTTTTCGGAATTCCAGAAATTAAACGCTTTAAGTGGTTTGAAATGTATTTAGCTGAGATACCGGAAGATGAACTTACCAATAACGACAAAATAGCGATAAATCGTTATGAACATTTAGCGCAAACAATCTACAACAATCGCATGAAATAATTTGTACTAAAGAGGAAAAAATATGGGCGATAAGCCGACTAAAAAACAATTATTTGATTTGGCTCAGAATTTGCTATTGCACGATGATATTATGGCTCGTTGTGTTTTTGGCGGAGAACAGGAGCAAAGAGCTTTAAACGACTTTGACGATTTTGAAATATTACGAAATGATAAACTTAAGCTAATCGAATGTATGGGAAATTTAACAACAATAGCGGGGGTTTTTTTATATTCAAAATTTAATCAATGGCGGGCGGGCACAGGCGCGAATCCAGATGATCCAGAACAGCCTAATGCCTTGTATCTAAAACGCTTGCTGGCAGGCGTTCAAAATACGGATACATATTTTGATCAGGCATCATCGGGGCTAAGGGTATTGCGTGTTTTAGATGGCCTATACGACAGTTTTGATATGAATTTTCATGTTATTAAATACATTATTATTAATTCGCAGATAGAGGCCGGCTTTAATTCAAAGAAAAATAAAGGATTATCGAAGCTTATCGGTTTTCCGTATGAGGAGTCTTTTCGCCTTACATGTGACCCCGAAAATAGTTTTAAAAAAGATGATTATCGCAATTTAGCTGAGGCTTTTAATATTATTTCCACGTATCGCAATGACCCTAATATAAAAATCACTTCCGGAACGGATAAATATAAATACGAAAATATCGCCTGTGATTTTCGAGATGTGTTTACTACTCTAGGATTTATGAAGCGCGTAAGCATCAACATAGATGGAGAGGGAAACGTCAATTTTATTGAAACTGCGGCGGATGGCAAGGAAAAACACATACCTTCTTATGGAGTGGCAAAAGTTTTTGAAATGAAAGAGGAAGGTGAATGTTCCGATGTTTACAAAGCGGGTAATGATTCATTTCACGATTATTCAATTAACTTTTATCTTTTAGAGAAAATTGAATACGAATTAAACACAGATACCATTAATTCTAGAATTATTTTCTCTTATCAATCCTTTAATGAAAGAGATTCAGTGCAGGTTTATTTTGATGAAAAGGACGGATTTGAACCGGAAGATTGTAAAAAAATTACGAGGGAAAAGTCGGCGGTTGATTGTTTTAAAAGGATCAGCGGTTATTTGCCAGGTTCGCGCACAGCGTCATCGTTTTTTCGCGGAATGATTACTACGTCTTACCGTTATCACAATGTATTAGCGCCGTCCATTGTTGATGCTATTGATATGGATAGAGAGGTTAAAAAACGAATATTAAATGAGTTTGTCAAAAAAAACGAGTCAACATTTAAAGAAGCGTTGGAGCCTACCTTTAAGACATTAGAGTTTGCAGGTGAAGTTTTTCCAAATGATTGGGACGGTAAGATTGATAAACTATGCGCTTATATTACAGATCATAAAAACAGATTTAAAAGAATAATCGACTGGGATACCTTGATGGCAAGAATTCTTATATATGAAGGGCCATCTGATATTATAAGGACTGTTTTATTACATGAAAGCACTAAAGATCTTATTAATGATAATGAAGAGCGGTTTAAAATTTATTCGACAGATGACCTTGATAAAATAGATAAAGTCTGCAAACAAATTATTGCAGAACTTGAAATGCGGTATATAGACAATATTTTTGAGACAGATATCATTATGAAAAATCAAGACAAAAGATTTAATGACTTGCAGCCAAAAGACATAAATTTATTCCCGCCGGATTATAAGATTAAGGTGGACTGTAAAGCCCTTGCACAATCTTACATAGATACGATTGTTACAACGCTGACGAATATAGATATAGGCAATAAAGACATTGGGATTGGAAATAATAAATTTGCGGAAAACAGTATTCATGACACGCTAGAAATATTCAAATCTGAAAATGACTCAATTAACACAGATAGGGCATTCTTACGAACAATTACCGCGTTTCTTTCGTTTTATGCCGGTATCTCTAAATGTTGCCCGCAGCGTATGAGTTATGAATTTGAAAAAAGCATTAAGAATCCATCTCCTGAAGAAACTGGAAAATGGAAAGAAAAAATAGAGAAAGAATTTTTCATAGGCGTATCCGAAAAAGCAAAGGACCTTGCAAAAAAATTCAAGGTGGAGAATGCGGTTGAAATTGCAATCAAGGAGCTTTGGGATTTTGCTAATATGCAATTTGATGATGTCCGGGTTTATAATGCCGTATTAGCGCGTCCGCCGGTAAATCCGACAAAACTTGCCAAAATTTTTGGTGATGTTAGGAAAAATAAAAAAAATAGAGATATCATTGTTATTGAAAATGAAGAAATCGACTTAGAGCAAGCAATAGAAAAAGGAACTCTAACAGAGTGCTTAGATAAAAAAGAATGTTTAAAAAAGGTAGTGAAATTTTTAGCTGGCGAAGATACATCTGAACAAAAACATAATGAAAGAAGCATAGATAAAAGTAATTATACTGGATACAAGGAATATGTTAAAAAAGTAGTATATCCGCAAATTGTAACTTATGCAAAACATCGTGAAGACGGCGATCTTAATAAAAGCTTAATTATGGATCATACCGGAGCGTTTGAAAAATGGCATGGCGGAGAAGTGCAAATACTTACAGAATTTGAATACAAAATAAACAACTCATATTACGTTCTGCCGAATATGAACCGTATAGAGACCGAGTGGTGGGTGGACCCAATATTAATTCCTTGCTTTGAATTTGATAAAACGGTAAGCGAAGCTGCGAGTGAGGGTATAAAATGAGAATTACAAACGAACAAGGCTTTTCGGAGAAATACGCGATTATTAGTTATTCTCATGCGGATTCCGAAAAAGTTAAACACGAATTGAAGATGTTTGACGACAATGGTATTTGTTATTGGTTTGACGAAAGCATGACGGCTGGTACGGAGGGGTATGACAAACAATTTTGTAAAATGCTTGATAATCAAAATTGTAAAGGTATTATATATTTTGTAAGCGATGCTTTTTTATTGTCCGAACCTTGTGCAAAAGAAATGGAATATTTTAAGAAAAACTATGGTATTGGCAATCCCGAAAAGTTTTGCCTTTTTATTTTACCTGCAGGGTATCCGTATAGTGATGCCGATATGATTTATGACAAAGTTGATAAATATGTAGTTGAGAAAAACGATGCGGAAATAAGAAAAATGTTACGTCATCTTAACAGTCATATTGATTTATTTTTAGATCTTAATCAGCACGGAACGGTTTTATATGCGACACTTGGCAATGTGAACAATTACATTAGTACTTATTGCGAAAAAGGGCAGACATTTTACAATGCGGATATAATATCCGGATATGAATACAGTTATGATACATTTGGTACTTTTCCGCAGATAGAAACAAAAGAGAATGACCTCAAAAAAATTGAATTTCGGGATGCGGATAAGAAACCCGCATTATATAAACCCGTTGAATGGCTTGTATTTGGTAATAATATATTGCTCAGTAAGAAATTGTTATTTGCGGTTGATTATTTAAGCCTAAAGTATCCGCTAGATAAAAATAATTGCAATAATAATAAAACGATTACAGAACAGATAAAGGATAAGTTTGACAAATATTTTCGTCAAGGCGATGACAAAAGAAAAATCAATAAGGTTCGCTTTTTATCAGAATATGAATTGCAGACATTACTAATGGGGGCAAGGGGAGATATAAAAAAACGCCGTGAAATTTTACTGCCAGATCCTACCTATTTCGCTCAAATATCCAACCGCAAGGATGTCCAAGCGTTTTGGCTTGCGGGCGATATAAACGACGCAAGGCGCGTTGACGTGGCGACGGAAAGTCTCTCTTGTCAAGAGGCTGGAGTCGAATTGTATTATGTAAGAATTGTCATTGAGGTTGAAAAATAAAGGGGTATTTGATAAAAATGAAACTTTATATTAATATAATAGAAATAAAACAGAAAGGGGGAAAAAATGCCAACTGAAAACTCTGATAGACGAACTGTTTATCGTCAAAGGAAAAAAAGCGGATGCTGCCCAAGATGCGGAAGCAAGGTTAGTAAAAAAAGCAAATACATCTATTGTGATGACTGCCGTGAGTTTTTTAGAAATTACAATAGTGAAGCGTCGGATAAAATAAACAAAATACGGAAAAAACGCTATGATCTGCGTAAAAAGAAACATCAATGTCCGCGCTGCGGTAAAAGTCTTGGTAAAAAATACGATAATATTATTTGCGAAGATTGTCTAAAAAAGCAATATAAATACAATTACGGAACAAAAAGACCAAGAAAAAAATAGATTAATTTATCTATTACAACATTGAAAACCCTAACTTTCACACAAGTCTAATTTACAAAGTAACATAATTTACAAAGTAAATTAATTTACTTCGTAACTTAATTTACTTTGTAATTATTTAAATGTTACAATCTATTATGGAAAGCCCCTGCTTGACGCATTACAAATCCTGCCGCCTGTGCCCTCGAAACTGCGGAGTTGACCGCCTTGCGGGAGAAACCGGTTTTTGCGGAGAAACTTCCGAATTGAGAATCGGGGCGGCTGTGATTCACAAAGGTGAAGAACCGCCGCTTGTCGGAACAGGCGGTTCGGGGACAATTTTTATCAGCGGCTGTAATTTAGGGTGCGCTTTTTGCCAGAATTACCAGATTTCGCAAGGCGAAGATGAAAAAACTTCAGGAAACGCCAAAAGTCTTGGTAAAATTGTTACCGCTCATGAGTTCGCGGAAATATGCGCCGCATTATGCGAAAAGGGAGCGGAAAATATCAATATTGTAACGGGGAGCCACGCGGTGCCGGCGCTTATCGAAGGATTTATCGCGATGAGAAAGGCGGGAGTTCAACTTCCGATACTGTGGAATTCATCCGCTTATGACGGCATAGAATCATTGGAAATGTTAAAGGACTTCGTTGACATCTACCTTCCCGACTTAAAAACATTGAATAACGAAGTATCGGCAAAATTTTTTAACGCGCCGGATTATCCCAATGTCGCTGTCGCGGCTATTTTAAAAATGATTGAATCAGCGGGTAAAAAATTCCCTAAAAACGCGCGTGAAAAAATTATTATCCGCCACCTCATTTTACCGGGTTATCTTGACTCTACGCGTTCCGTTCTGCGCTGGTTTGCAGATAACGCTAAAGAATACGCTATGCTTTCCTTAATGACGCAATATACGCCCATCCCCAACAGAAGACGGCAAATGCCGCAAAATTATTTATCGGCGCAAGAATACAAAACGGTAATCAAGTGGCTTGATGAATTTAAAATAGAAGATGGTTTCTGTCAGGAGCTTGTTACCGGCAGCGATTGGCTGCCGGATTTCAAGCGTCATAATCCGTTTTCATCGGAACTATCCGTACCGGTTTGCTTACCAGCCGAATTTTAACCCAAAGTTTACGCCCATACCGCCGCCTGACCAACTCTGAGCAAATGTTTGTGATCTAATATCTAAGCCCAAATCAATCTCCAACGCCCTTAGATTAAGAGCAATACCAAGACTGTTTACCCACATACGATCTGTAAAATTAATTCCGGCTTTAACCAGAAAAAAGTTAGCCAGATTTAAACACGCGTTAACGCCCCATTCTAAAGAAACCGGTTCATAATAAAGAGTGTTCACGCAGAATCCAATTATAGGAGTTACTGTAAGCAGTCTGGCTCCAAATAACGGACGCCAATCCGCGCGCGCAATCAATTTAAATGGACGGTATACGTCAATTACTTTTTTCCCGGTTTCAGTATCTCCGCCGGCTGTTTCAAAAGAAGAGAAGAAATCAGAGCCGTCTTGACTATCACCGCCAAGAAGCGTTATTGGTTTATCGCTGCCAATCCGTCCTTTTAACTCCGTATAATCTTCAATTTTTGACGATATTAGCGGAATATGGATTAGGTCTAAACTAACGTCAAAATCTAAGAACGGAAGGATTTTACTTAATCCAATTTCCTTGGCAAGCTGATATCCAACCCCAACGCTAAAATCAAACCCTGGCTTTGCAGTTAAACTAAAACCATCATTACTATCCAATGGAAATCCGGTATACAAACGTATGCCATAATCAATACACATTATAGTCTCTCCATTCGGGTAATCCAGCGTATACACAAGACTTGATGATGAATTGGGCGATGGCGTAATGTAGGCAAGCGTATAGAATAATGAAGGATTAACGTTTACCTTTAATTTCCATACGTCAAAAAGCGCGTTTATTGTTGCCGAACCAAACAAAGCGCCGCTTATGTCTGAATTATCATCTTTAGCCTTATGAAAGGTTAGCATATTTCCTGAAATGCCGATGATTCCCATCGTTTCAATATTTGTAGATAAACCAAAACCCCATCCTTTTTTGGATTTAAATGTAAAATAAAATGGAGTAACATTTAAACCTAAATTTAACTTGAAACCATCTGATAATTTATCTATATCGATAGAAACCACATCCTGAAAAACTTCCTTAATTGTTAAAAAATTATTGGCAAAGTTAAAATTAAAATTTGCAAGGCCTATTTCAAATCCTCGATCTTCCATCCCAAACGGTTTCTTTTTCCCAATTTCCATCGGATCGTCATCAAAAGATTCTACATCATCCGCGTAAAGGCAGAAGGAGTGAATAAAAAGGAAAATTACTAATAAAGTTATAAATTTTTTCATGTCTGTACTCCTTCTATAAATCTATTCTATATTTAATCTTAGCGCTAAAGATTACTCTGGTAGCGTTAAATTCCTTGGGGAATTTTATAGTTTTACCCCCAGGAAAACTCAATTTGAAATTTGGCGTAAAAGGAATATTTTTCGCAAGATTAATTTTCTTCATATCTTCTTCGGAAATAGCGAAAGGAAATGAAGTATCAGTTAAAACATTTCTAATTTCTATTTTATCGCCGCCTGCAGTTTGACTTGTAACAACTAATTCCGCTCCACTAAATGGATTTTGACTAAACTGAATTTCCAGACTCAGGCTTTTTATAATATCAGTTATCATGCTATCGGTATTCTGACTATCCCTGCCAAAAAGATCACTATCTGAACTGAATAAAGCGTCTTTAGGGAATTCAATTTCCGCTCCCCCAGCTTTAGCTATCAGTACAATAGGAAGCCAAATAGCGGCGTCAACCTTTATATGACCGCCCTGCAAATCCTCTAATGTAACTGTTTCACCCGCAGGAATATAAACCCTATATTCAACAGCAATATCTTTTCCATCTAATTTAAGGTTTTCAATCTTAAAACCGCCATCAGGTAAATCTGTGTCAGTATAGCCGTTATTCTTCCATGAATTGATATTAATTAATCCATCTGGAGAGGCGGTAATTCTACCATCATAAGTGTATTCCAAGTGCAACTCTCCATTTTCTTTAATTGAATAAAATTTAACATCTAGTTTTATTTTTTCTATAATATCCGTACCGGAAAAATAAAGTTTAATTATATTTCCATCAAACTCAAATCCGTCTAAAAGTGAACCTATGCTTGAAAACGGCACGTTTATAGGTTCGTCAGATTTTATTATATCTATTGAATTAGAAAGCGTAACAGGCTGATTAACCAATTCCTCTAATATCTCTCCTAAATCAATACCCGGTAAATCAGGAAGTGTTGGAAGCTCATCAGGTATTGACGGATCATAATCCAAATCAAAATCTTGATTAAGAAGTTCCATGTGAACTAAAAAAGTAAAATCATGTGTGTTTTTACAGGATAAAATTGTTACACCTTCTTGATTATTATCATTAATTGCTTTATCAAGTAAATCCGTAAACATACTTCCGATTTCTACTTTTTCGTCAAACCGAACCGAAGGGTTGCCTTTAATTTCAACTGCTGTCGGCATTTTATAATCACACGCGAAGAAGAGCAGAACCAATAGAGATGAAATTAAAAAAATGATTTTTTTCTTCATATTTTGTACCTCGTAATAATAATATAACACATATTAAAAATAATGTCCATAATATAGAATAAATGTCTATAATAAACTGATACGATTATTTTGCTCGCTGCCTTCGCACTTCATACAACAACACTCCCGCGGCTACCGATACATTGAGCGAATCAATTCTGCCGGATGAGGGTATCCCTACCATGCCGTCGCACTTCTCGCGCAGAAGACGGGAAATGCCGCCGCCTTCACTGCCCATGACCAGCGCTATTCTGCCGCTTAGATCCACTTTGTAGGCAGGCTTGCCTTCCATGTCGGCGCCGTAAATCCAAAAACCGGCTTCCTTTAAATCTTCCATCGCGCGTACAAGATTGGGCGTCTCCGCCTGAGCGACCCATGAAACGGCGCCAACAGATGTTTGTGAGATTATCGGGGCTTGTTTCGCGTTCCGGCGATTACGGCTAATTACTAAATCAACCGCAAATTGATCGCAACAGCGAAGGATAGCCCCATAATTATGTGGGTCGGTAATTTCATCAAGAATAAGAACAAGCGCGTCTTTACAAGCCGCAGTATCGTCGCCATCGCCAAGCTCTGCGATAAAATTTTCAAGGCTGATGTCCGCGCGGCCTGACGCGTCTTCCACTTGCAGGGCGATGCCACGGTTGTCGGGCGCGATGCCGTCAAGGTCAAATGTGCCTGTCCGCTCCAAACGAATTTTATTGTTGACCGCAAGCGTGACAATTTCCTTCGCGCGGGGACCTGCTTTTGCGACAAGCAACGGGCCGCAGGATTGCCCCGATTTAATTCTTTCCTCAATGGCATGAAAGCCAGTTAAAAACGTCATATTGTTTCTGCTTTTTCATTCTCCGCTTTTTTGGCGAAAGTCGATCTTTTTGACCCCATTAATATGGAAACAGGCTCCATAATAGGGATGTTTTCGCATACTATTTTTATTATTACCATCATTGGAACGGCGAGAATCATTCCCGCAAAACCCCAAATGTAACCCCATATTGCCACGGAGGCAAGCACCACAATCGGCGATATTCGCATATTATCGCCGATAATTTTTGGATCAAGCACGTATGTTATCATGTTGGTAACAAGTATGATTGCAACAACTAGAATTATAGGTCCTGGCTCCGGCCAAAACTGGAGAAGGGCAAAGAAGGAAACTGTAACGCCGACAACTATGCTGCCAAGAGTCGGTATAAAATTCATAATGAACTGGATTACTCCCCAAACAATGGCAAATTCCAATCTTGCAAAACTTAAACAAAGAGCGAGAACCACGCCGTTTACAAGTGAAATAATAAACTTTGCCGCCAAATACCGCGCAACTTGGGATATAATATCGTTTCCCATGCGGTCAATGCGCGCTATTCGGTGTTCGAACGCAAGCAGCAATTTTTCTCTAAAGAAGCTTGCTTCCAATAACAGAAACACCATAAAAAGTACAACTAACACGGCGCTTGAAATAAATTTTAAAGATATATTAGAAAATGAAATAGTGAAGTTTCTGACAAAAGTACGAATCCCCTCCTGTCCCCACAGGTTTTGCCAAAAGCTTAAATCTTCATCGTTTGGAAGATCCAGTAACCGCGCCAGCCAATTATAAATTTCATTAAAACGGTTTTCGTAATTTGGAAAGTGCGTAACGATCATTCTTCCCGATGAGAAAAGCACCATTCCTAAAATGTACATTCCGGTAATAATGACGAAAACAACCAGTAAAATAGACAAAAACAAAGGACAGTGAATTTTTTCCATTGCTTTTATTAACGGATACATTACAAATGCAAGTAACGCTGCGATTGTAAACGGTAAAATTACCGTTGAAGCTATTTTTAAAACTGCCGCCGCGAAAATTACGCAAATAAAAACCATCAAAAAAAAGACGGCGCGGCCCGAATGAAAAGTTTTTAGTACTTTATTCATATTTAAAGTATGTCATAAATTACAAAATTAAGCAATGGTAAAAAAATGCTTGACCCTGAGCCCAAAAATTATTATTTTTATATTAGCTGATGATAGAGTTTAGATGAGTTCATCAATTTCTACATTCATTTAATCATCTACACAATCATGCATCTTATGTGTATACCTGATGTCTATATCAGTGCCCCCCGGGTTTCCTCACCTCCTTTTCCCGGGGGGATTTTTTTTATATCTGCAACCGTATTCCAAAAGTAAAGCCGTAACACTCGCTTAAAAAGTCATACATTCCGGTTAAATCAAGTTTGATAAATGAAAGATTTATTGATAATCCGCCAAATCCGCGGAAACTCCAACCTGTTACTTCATTGATTTGAGAGAAACCGTTTTCATTAATACCGCTGATGCCAAACCCTTCTAATTTATCTTTTGCGGAACTAAGATCAACCTGTTGTCCTTGTTCGTCTGTCACATTTATTTTTGATTTTACTCCGTATCCTGCGTTTGACCACGCATAAGAAGCGCCTACGCCAACGTATGGAGTTATGACTAATATTTTAATTGAAGCTTGGGCTTTAAAATCCAGAGCTTTTGTCTCCCAATTAAGTCCGAGTACTGGTTTTGGTATATTGAGCGTTAGAGTATCAGTTCCAGTTGGTACGCTGAATGATAAATCAGCAGTGCCTGGCACTGGCATTGCCATGCCTCCCTTTAAATAGTTAAAGCCGCCGCCAACTGATAATTTAAATGGAAATGTTTTTCCTTTAATCAGGGCGTATCGTATATCGGCGCCGACAAGAAGATAATCCATGGTAAAATCAGGAATATCTGTTTTTAACAGCCCGTTAATAAAATCGGGAGTAAAATGTAAATACCCAAATTTTACGCCAATGTCAAAGGGAAGAATAAATCCTCCTATTCTGGCATCAATAGTGTAGCCCGGCAGTGAGAAGCCGCCTATGTTTACTTTTTCCGGTAATGGGACATGAAACATATTTAGCAATCCGTTTAAAGAGCCAAAGTTCATAGTTGTAAACCCGGCATTAACTCCAATACCAAAATGAGGCGGAAGCGCAAAGAGCTGACCGATATACGCATCAGACCAATTTAACCCCCTTGCTGAATTAAATGGTAATGATTGAGCTAATGCGTCTGTAAAATCATTAACTTTTTCTTTTAAATCCCCAAGTCCAACTTCCGAAAACACAGGCATAGCAATTAGTAAAATTATTACCGCAAATAAGCATAATATTTTTCCAGTTTTATTCATTTTGTCCTCCAATTATAATTTAATATTTAAGTGTAAGGCATTAAATGCCGCTTATTTTTAATATATCACAAAAATAAAAAAAAATCGTGTATTAACCACTTAAAACAAAGGTTTTTTTCTTGTCAAAACAATACATTATGACAATAACATTGATTTTGTCAATTTGAATATTTTTCTTTAGGGATTACTGAATAATACCGGTTTCTTCCAAACTGATAAGCCCGTGTACAAGCGAGAAAATTACCGTCTGTACGCGGTTATTAGTTTTTGTCTTATGTTTGATAGAAGCGATATAATTTCTGATTGTGCCAGTACTGAGATTCAGATAATAGGCTATTTCATCGTCAGAAAACCCTTTTGCGATGTACCCTACGATACTGCGTTCAGCGGAAGAAAACTCAAAATATTTTTCTCTGTTTTCCAAAAATTGGCCGGGGAATTGTTTCATTAATGTTATTGCATTAATAATCTTTGTTGTAATAGAAGCGCTGATAAAGTACCCGCCCAGAGACACTATTCTTACCGCGTGGAGTATTTTATTCATATCTGAACCTCTGAGCATATAACCAAGTATTCCCGCCTTGAGGGCTTTTCCAGCATATTCATTTTCGTCTTTATCGCATATCATAATAATTGCCGTATTGGGAGATCTTCTGTGTATAATTGGCGCAAGTTCCGCCCCATCCATTACTGACTGCATTAAATCCAAAATCAACACGTCAGGTTTTAATCGTTCAGATTTTATTATCGTATCGGTTTCATCTTTTTCAACGCCGATTATGTTTAAGCCGTTTTGACTGTTAAGCGAATTAAGGATACAATGAAAACCCTCATTATCATTTGAGGTAACAAGAACACTTGTCGTATTTCCCAAATTTTATTCCCCGTATATAAATAAATTACGAATTACCGTTTTAAAAGTCAAGAAAATTAGGATTTTACCGTTATTATTGCGCTATTGGCTAAAAATTTATTTTTATTTATACTGATGTTGTTCGGAAACTTCAATTTGCGAACAACTACATTATATCAAGGAAATTTCATGGCAAGGAAAGGTAAAATTACTATCGACCGTGATATGTGCAAAGGATGTCTGCTTTGCGTCCGTTCATGTCCGGTGAAAGTATTGGAAGCGGATAACGAGTTAAATTCATCAGGCACATATCCCGTAAAAGCGGTAAATATGGAAAAATGTATCGCCTGCGGCAACTGTTACGAAGTTTGTCCCGATGTGTGCATCGAAGTTTACGAATTATAAGGAAGTAAAATGAGCGAAAAAGTTTTAATGAAGGGAAACGACGCGATTTCCGAAGCCGCGATAAGAGCCGGTTGCGCCGCATATTTTGGGTATCCTATCACTCCTCAAAACGAAATACCCGCCTATATGGCAAAGCACATGCTTGATCGCGGGCGAATTTTTATTCAAGCGGAGAGCGAGACTGCCGCGGTAATCATGGTTTACGGCGCGGCGTGCGCTGGCGTTAGGGCGATGACCAGTTCTTCAAGCCCCGGCATAAGTCTTAAACAGGAGGGTATGTCCTATGCCGCCGGCGCGGATGTTCCGTTAGTGCTTGTTAATGTCGTCCGAGGCGGTCCGGGGCTTGGCTCGATACAGCCCGCACAGAGCGATTATTTTCAGGCTACACGCGGCGGCGGACACGGCGATTACCGGTGCATAGTGCTTGCCCCAAAAAGCGTGCAGGAGTGCGCCGATCACACCTATCTTGCGTTTGACCTTGCCGACAAATACCGTATGCCTGTAATTGTTCTTGCAGACGGAATGATCGGGCAGATGATGGAAGGGTGCATACTGCCCCCTGAAAAAACAGTCCCAAAATACGAATGGTCAGCCGGAGGCATGGCAAAAACAAAACGAGACGCGATTCACATCACTTCTCTGGAACTTGTTCCGGAAATTCTTGAAGCAAAAACAAAAGAACGTTTTAAGCGTTACGAAGCCGTGAAAGCCGCCGAAATCCGCTATGAAGACAACGGTTGCGCCGATGCCGATTTGATTTTAGTCGCCTACGGCACTTGCGCCCGCGTATGCCTTGGAACGCAGATGATTGCCAAAAAAGAAGGCATTAAACTCGGCATTTTTAGGCCAATCACTTTATGGCCTTTCCCCTTCGACGCTCTTGGAAAAATTGCAGCTAACGGAAGGCCTATACTAACCGTGGAAATGTCAGAGGGCCAGTTAGTTGAAGACATAAAACTCTCCGCTTACTATGCCGGTTCAAAATCTGACATTCATCTTTTAGCCCATTCAGGCGGAATTATTCCGGCAGAAGAAGAAGTTTTTGCTAAAGTAAAGGAAATTTTAAAAAAATGAAAAAGTTATACGGATACCCAGAAAGTTTAAAAAAGATACAGACCAAGTACTGCGGCGGTTGCGGGCACGGAGTAATTCACAGAATTATAACCAGTGTAATAGACGAGTTGGGTTTAAGAGAAAAGGCAATTATCACTCATCCCGTCGGCTGCGCTATTTGGGCAGATTTGTATTTTGATTTTGACTCCGTGCAGCCGCCGCACGGACGCACCCCCGCCGCAGCAACCGGCATAAAGCGCGTTCATCCCGATCACCTTGTAATTTGCTATCAAGGAGACGGCGACATGGCGGCCATCGGCACAGCTGAAATGATCCATGCGGCAAATCGCGGCGAAAAATTTACCACGATCTTTGTAAACAACGCGATTTACGGCATGACCGGCGGACAAATGGCTCCCACCACATTGTTAGGTCAAAAAGCGACAACCGCCCCTTATGGACGAGACGCGGACGCCGCCGGAATGGGCTACCCGCTTAGAGTTTGCGAACTTCTTGCCACGTTAGACGGAACGCGCTACATCGCCAGAAGCTCCGTTCACAACGCCGCGCAAGTTCGCAAAACCAGGCAGTACATAAAAAAAGCCTTTGAAGCGCAAATGGCGGGAATTGGCAGCACAATGGTAGAAATCCTTTCCCCCTGTCCCACAAATTGGACAATGGACGCCGTACAAGCGGTTGAATGGCTGGAAAAAGAAATGATCCCCGTGTTTCCGTTAGGTGAAATTAAATGCCGGTTGTAATAGATTTGTAACTTTCGCAGTGTCGCTGTTCATTACTAATTGTTAATTTTATTTGCCCTTGCTCATAACTGCCAATTACAGTATATTTAAATTAAGGAGTAATCCATGCCGCAAGCGCAAACCATGACCCTTGACGAAAAACTGGCTATTGGCTGTAAGGCCGCAGAATTAAGGAAAGCCGGAGATAAAGAAGGAGCCACTCGCCTTTTAAGGACAGCCCCTATGCCTCCGTATTTGGCAAAAGTTGCCAAAGAAAAAATAGGCGCGGATTTTCTTATAAAGGGCGGTTGGAATTTGTCAGAAGCGGAGGCGGAATTTGGCAAAGATTGGCTTAGTAAGTAGTATATATGATGCAGCGTTAGCCATTGATTTTGGCAGAAAAGGGCTTGCCACCAGAGGAAAAGCTGAAGAAGGGCGATTATCTTACGAATCTTCGACCCAAAATCCCCTCTTCCTTTTTTCTTTCTTCATTTTTCTTTTTTCTCTCACTCTTCTTTGTGTCCTTCTCTTCCTTAGTGTTCTTCGTGTGAAATTCTTCTCTCCTTCTTCCCTCTTCTTTGTGTCCTCCTCTTCCTTTGTGCTCTTGGTGTGAAATTCTTCTCTATCTTCATTGAAAAAAATAAACAAAAACAGTACCATAAAAAAATAAATCGACAGGAGTCTAACAAAATGACAGAAAAAAGCTTTTTCGCCGGATTTGGCGGTCAAGGTATCATCTCTCTCGGGCAATTATGGGTATATTTTGCCATGCAGGAAGGGAAAAACGTTACTTTTTTCCCATTTTACGGCGCTGAAAAACGCGGAGGCATCGCCCGCGCCAGCGTAATCGTCTCTGATGAAGAAATTGCAAGCCCACTTGTAACAACGCCGGACTCAGCCTTGGTAATGAACACCGATTCCCTGCCTCTTTGTGAAAAAATGCTCAAAAAGGGGGGGCTAATTGTGCTAAATTCGACACTTGTTAAGGAAGATCCCTCCAGAAATGACCTAAAAGTCGTTAAAATCGAGGCTACTGGCATAGCTGAGCAGATTGGAAACCTGCTTTTTGCCAATATGGTGGCGCTTGGGGCTATGGCTAAGCTAACAAATGCCCTTATTTTGACCGATATTGATAACATACTGGAGAAATTCTTTCCAACTGACAAGCGGCAGTTCATACCAATGAACATAAAAGCTATCAGAGCGGGATTTGACTCGGTATAAATGTTTTTATTGACAATTACTGCGCCACCTTGTAAAATGGAAGGGTAATTACAGGAGCTTGAATGGCCTCAGTTCATGAGTATAAACGACTGGAAAATAAAATCGTCCAGAAGGTGATAAACGCCGCTAATAATGCAGTTATCTTTATTGGCAAGTGTTTTAAAGCCATCGGAAGGTTTTTTACCAGACGTTATACGGTAGTTTTTGTCCCTCATTCAGAAAAAAGGGTCTATAACCTTCATGTGACCATTCTGTCAATTTGCTGTTTTTTACTGGTAGTTTTTGGCATTCTTGGGGCGTTTTTCTGGTACAGCGCGACATACAGCAGCACCATGTACGCGATGGCGAACAAGGACGGACGGCTTAAAGACACACAGGCTTCTCTTGATCAGTTACGTGACGAGACAGCGCACCTTCTTCGCGTTGCCCGCAGTTTTGAAAGCTCTCTTTCCGGCGTGTTATCGGCGTTAGGTTTAGGTAATAATAATTCTCTGTCTAAAAATAATTCTGGCGATTTAAGTTCATTCCTCGGTATAAAGGAAACGCCGCAAGGGCTTATTCAGGAAGTTGACGACGTTAGGCGATTAGCCGCGTATCTTTCCGAAGCGGTGGAACCAATTACTGAGTTAGGCGCTCTTATGGATTCGCAAAGCGCCCTGTTGACGGAGATTCCAAGTATCTGGCCGGTGAAAGGCGGGATAGGGCATATTACAATGTTCTTTGGGCAGAACATTCACCCGATAACAGGTCAATGGCACATTCACAGGGGCATTGATATTGCGACTTACCGTTCTGGCGATCCGATAGTAGCAAGCGCGGATGGCCAGGTGGTTACTGCCGAATACACTTACGATTACGGCAACTTTATCATTATCAGGCACAAGCATGGTTATTACACGCGTTACGCGCACATGCTTCGCTTTAATGTAAATGTCGGCCAACGCGTTCAGCAGGGCGAGGTAATCGGCTATATCGGGAATACCGGTGTTTCCACCGGCCCACACCTGCATTATGAAGTACACATAGGTTCTGATGTTGTAGACCCGTACAGATACATTACCATTCGTAACAGCCTGGCTAAACAAGGACGTTGACAGCTAATGGCGCAAGATAGTTCCGATTATTCAATTAACACGATAATAGGTCCCAATACCGGTTTAACAGGTGATATTGAAACCGGAGGCTTTACCCGCATTGACGGAAGCATTCGAGGCGATGTGAGGGCGAAGGGCAGAGTTGTAATAGGGGAACGGGCAAGGGTAAAAGGAAATGTTACGGGAACAAATATCACTATCGGCGGGGTAGTGTACGGAAATATTGTCTCGGACGGGCACCTTGTAATTCTTTCCACGGCTATAGTTATCGGCGATATTATCACCCGCCGCATTCAGGCGGACGACGGCTGTTTTATAAACGGTATGGTTTCCGTATGCTCCACAGACGAACGCTGGACAAAAACAATGTCAGAGCACAAAGACGCGCAGGGAATAAAATCGGCCCTGCCTGTTTTCCATAAAGCCTATGTCTAAAATTGACGGAACAGATCCTTCTATATACATGAATCCCGGCACTTTTGGCCAGGTAAAAGAAGAGAAAAAACCCAAAGGCATACGTCGAGGCGGAAAGACTGAATTTTCCGAGCTTTTTGACAGTTTTCGCGGTAAAACTGCGGATGAAATAGGCCCGCTTAAGAATCTTCCCGCGTCGGATGAAGCGGTTAATGTTTTAATGGACGAAGTCCGAGACGCTGGCGATAGATTAAAAGACCGTCCCTTTGGCGAAGAAATAATGCGTTACAAGCAGGCTGTCCGTAATTTTATCAATTATGTAGTGCAGAATTGCTATTCCAAAGAAAATGACGAGGGCATTTTAAATAAATTAAAGCCGGGTTTTAAGGGGCGAAGAACCACTCCCGAAGCGACAGAAGCAAAACAATATGTTAAAATACAAGTGATAGATAAAAAACTGGAAGATTTGGCGGCAATGCTTCTTTCCGGTCAGCGGCGCCAGATGGAGTTGGTTTCACGTCTTGAGGAAATTAAAGGTCTTCTGATAGACTTGTTACAGTAGGTAAATATGAGTGATTATGACGAATATGAAGATATAGAAGATGATATTTCCTCGCTTGAAGATAACCGTAACGAGATAAAGTTACAGGAGCGCGACGTTATAACGGGAGCGGACGCGGGAATAGAGTCCATTGCCCCCGACGCTCCCATTTACAGATTACGGCTTTTATATTCACAGGAGACTTTCCTTGCCGTTTACCGCGAAGACAACTTAAGCCACAATACGATGGTTATAGTGCCTACCCGTTACGGCCGCGACCTTGCACAAGTTATCGGCTCGGTACACGGCAAACTTCCTTCGGTTTCAGAAATTGCCTGGATTGTCAGGGCTGCGACTCCCGAAGATTTGGAAAAATCGCGTAACAACAGCAAACTTGAAAAAGAAGCGTTTGATATTTGCAAAAAGAAAATAGCGAATCACAAACTGGAGATGAAGCTTGTTCTTGTACACTATCTTTTGGAAGAGCCGAAAATTTTATTTTTCTTTACCGCAGAAAACAGGGTTGACTTTAGGGAACTTGTAAAAGATTTAGTCAGCGTGTTTAAGATGAGAATTGAACTGCGTCAGATTGGCGTGCGCGACGAAGCCAGGGTAACAGGCGGCCTTGGAGTCTGCGGAAGAGGCTATTGCTGCCATTGCGTATCCGACAAATTAAAACCCGTATCTTTAAAAATGGCAAAGGATCAAAAACTGTCCCTTAACTCCGTAAAAATCTCCGGTCCCTGCGGCCGTCTTTTATGCTGTCTTTTCTACGAATACGGCTTTTACAGCGAACAACAGCGCAACCTGCCGCAAGAAGGCATGAAAGCCACCTTCAATAACGAAACATGGAAAATAGCCGAAGTAAACCCCATCGCCTGCCAGATAAAAATCGCTCACGATGACGGACGGCAAGTAACTGTTCCCGCTTGTCAGTTTGAAAGAATTGATAATCACTGGAAAGTAAAAAACACTCCCTAAACCTCTTCTTTGTGTTCTGTGTGTGAACTCTTTACGAATGATCCATCGTTTTCCTGTTGCATAAAAAGAAAAAAATTAATCGCAAAATATTTAAAAATGGTGTATAATGTAGAATCAATTAAATTTAGCTAAGGAGTTTTTATGAACAGAAAAGTGTTTTTAGCGATTGCCTTAATGGCAATGGTGTTAGTTTTTTCATGTGCCAAAAAAGAAGAGCCTGAAAATGATTTTCGGGTAAAACCATTGGATGGCGGTAAAATATTGGAGATTATAGCGTATACGGGAAAAAAACAGACCGTTGTCATTCCTGCACAATTACATGGATTACCCGTTGCCGGTATAGGGAAAGCTGCATTTCAGAAAGATGAAATAATTAGAGTTACAATACCCATCAGCGTGACTACAATTGGGGATAGGGCATTTGCTGAAAATATGCTAACCAGTGTAAATGTAGGAAGCAGCGTGGACACTATTGGAGTAGAGGCATTTGCTAATAATTTGCTTGTAAGCGTAAATATTGGCGGCAGTGTGACCGCTATTGGGGATAGAGCGTTTAGGGGCAACCAAATTACCGGCGTTAACATACCTGGCAGTGTAATTACTATTGGGGATTTGGCGTTTTTTGATAACAAAATCACCACTTTAAATATTTCTAAAAGCGTAACTTCCATTGGGACTGAGGCATTTTCCGGAAATCCAATTACCAATCTTTCCGTCGCTTCAGGTAATGCCGTATTTACTGATAATAATTCTTGTCTTATTAACAAGAATGTAAACCAGTTAGTTCTTTATTATGGCATTGAAAAAGACGTTACCATACCTGAAGGAGTAACAATTATTGCGGCCGGGGCATTTTTCGCAAAGCAAATAACCGGTGTTATTATTCCTAACGGCGTGATTACTATTGAAAATAGGGCATTTTTAGAAAACGAACTGACTGCGGTTACAATTCCTAACACTGTGACGACAATAGGGGATGGTGCGTTTTATGAAAATAAAATCGCCAGTATTACCATTGGTGGGGGTGTTAATGTAGGGAGATTATCTTTTGACGATTCTTCTTTCTACTATGCCTACATCAATTATGGACGCAGGGCTGGAACTTATATCTTCCGCAATGGTTATTGGGCAAGACAATAGTAATGCTATTATATATTTACAAATTGTAAAAATTGCGTTATATTAATTATTAGAGTTGTTCGGAAACTTCAATTTCCGAACAAGTCCATTATTATGTTTTATGGTGACGTTGTATACTGACAATTTCTAACTTTTTTTGGAGGAATATTAAAATGCAAAACAACATTAATCGTACTTTTTTGTTTTTGGTTATGCTTATTGGCTCCGCAATGTTTTGTATGGCGCAAAATATCGGGAATATGTCGATATTCACTTTTAATGGAGGCATGCAGAACGAAGGTAATGACAATGGAAGGTTTTCATTAATTACTGAAGATGCTGAAGAAAGAGCATGGCAAGGAAAAGAAATTCCATTAGAAAGGCAATCCTCGTATTATTCTTATTCTTCTAGCTTCGGCTTAAACATAGCTGTAATGCTCGGATATGATTATAATTTAATGGAGTATGATGATTTTGATATAAAAAATTTAATTTTAGGATTAGAATTAGAATTACGCTTATTTAATTTCTTGGGCGTACAAACCGGATTTGAAGTTCTTCCTTGTATTGATTATGCTTTTTCTGAGCCAATATTAACTAATACTATTATACAGATTCCTGTTTTAGCAAAATTTAATTTATCAATTTTTGATATTTGGGACATATCAGTTTATGGCGGAATAGGTATAAATTTATTATCTATTAATAATAAAGATAATGTTAATTTTTCAATAAGGTCGTTTTCTAAATTTAGTTATATTTTTGGCGGTAAATGGGCTGTTGTGATAGATAATATAAATGTTTTTATAGGTTTTCAATTCAACTGTGATATTTCTGATACCGTGTATCGATATATGGGAAATAGATTTAATTATATATCGGAACGTTCTTTTTTATATGCCGGGGTTGGCTGGTACATACCATTTTAATAGCAGATAAAATTACGTTGCGACAGACAATATGAGCGTTACTAAAAGGAGAGATTTTATTGTAACATGGAAACCCAAATAATTCCCGGACAGACAGAGGTTATTAAAGTTAAGAATTCCGAATATGCATCACAAACCGCGCTTTCAGGCGGGATGCTCCGCTCCGGTGAAGAAGTCGGGGGTTTTATCGTGGACAGGCTACTTTCCGTATCCGGCGGAGAAGCGGAGGTTTACCTGTGTACAAAGGGCGGCGATAATTTTGTCCTTAAATATTTCTACACAAAAAAAGCAAACCGCGAAGCGGAAGAGAAGATAAAATCTTTCTCTCATCAGAACATTATTTCTATTCTTGACTGCGGCGAATATAAGGACAGGTTCTTTACGATTCTTGAGTACGCGTCAGGCGGCGCTTTGGATGACAAACTGCCCGATGGCTCTTACAAATATCTGCCCGTTAGCGAAAAAGAAGCTCCGCAAATTGTGCGTGAGATCATTAACGCTTTTGAAGCATGTCACAAAGTCGGAATTATCCACCGTGATATAAAGCCGGGCAACCTCTTCTATAAAAATCAGGAAATCCTTCCCAACGGCAAGTACAAGGGCAGCCGTCTTCTGGTAGGCGACTTTGGCATTGCCAGCGTCTTTGAGGTTGACGCGGGAATGAGCAAGCACATGACGGAAACCGGCGCGAAAACCGAAGGTTACGCCGCGCCTGAGGCGTACTCAGGAGTTATCGGCAAGGAATATGACTACTATTCGCTGGGCGTTACGCTTTGGGTGCTGCTTACCGGCATGGAGCCTTTTGTCAACGATAAAGGCCAGGCTCTTTATTCCGGCCAGATAACATTGGACACTATTCAAGGCAAGACAGTAGACAACCTCCTCTCCCGTTCCCCAAAGATGAGCGCTTCCATGCAGAAACTCATAAGAGGGCTATTAACCGTGCGCCATGACAAGCGTTGGAAATATGACGAAGTAACGCGCCACCTTGCCGGAGAGAACGTCGAATTGTTCACGGAAGTGCGAACATTGGAACCAGTTGAAATCGGCGGGGAAAGATGCTTGTCATTTCAAGAAATTGCCCGCGCCATCGTCAATCATCCGGAGGAAGGCAAAAAGTTTGTCTTTAAAGACCTTGACAAATATCTTTTTAAAATAGACGAACAGGCGCTTGCGGACAAACTGAGTGTTTTAATTGACAATTACAGCGCAGAGAATCGGGAAGACGAAGGCGCGGTCTTTGTGGCTTATTCCCTTTGCCCTAACTTGGCGTTTCCGCTGGAACACGGCCTTTCAATCAGCAGTCTTGAGGAGATGTTCACGGTTTTAAATACTGACCCAGACGCGATTCTTCCTTATCTTAGGGACGAGAAAAAAGGTTTTTACGCCTATCTTGAAGTCTCCGGTCTTGGTGAGCATGGTAAAAAGGTAAAAGAAATTGTGAACGCCACTACCGGGGATATAAGGGCAGTGTCTAGGATTATTGCTACCTTTCAAGGCAATGAGATAAATCCGTTTCAGGACGGAATTAACAACGAGCGCAGGCTGACTTCTTTGGAAGATATGTACAACTTGCCCGAACACTTAAAAGAGCGGGTAATGATTTTCATTGAACGTAATTACGGACTGCTTCCCGCGTGGATAGAAAACCTTACCGGAAAAAATCTTGACCCATGGTTTGTATTGCTTACAGAGAGAAAAGATCGTATTGCCCGTTGGGGGGCATGGGAATATTTTATTTTATTTATGCAAGGTCTTGAATCTTATGACAAGCTTCAGAAAAACGGCGACTTTATACTGTATGAGAAAAATGGAAAGAAAGGCCTGTATCGTCTCGCGTTAAACTCGAACCATGCGGAACTGCTCTACGGAGTTGAAGTTGGCGGCAATCGGCTTACGCTTAAAAAAGGCGACGGCAGTGTCGTATTCAATGGAACATACGCGGTTAATTTCGCTGACGGGTACGACGAGGGCGGCGTTTCCACACTGCCATTCCTTGACGCGGAAAACAGAATGGCGGTTTTTGACGGTTCTTTGCTTTATTTCTTCCATATAAATACAAATATTAAAGAGCCGCGCTATGAATTAAAAGACGGTGAAATCAATCTGCTCATCGGATTGGGCAGTGCCGTTCCCGTTCTTGATCTTACCCGGAGTTTTAAGGAAAATAATAATTTTTCCGATATGAATAGATTTATCAACGCTTTCTGGAAAAAACTAGGTGAAGAAAAAAAATACGATACGGCGCGGAATCTTTTGCTTTTTATCGATAAAGAAAAAATGGATGGTCTGCCAAGTTCCTTTGATTTTTATTTAAGTGAAATAGGCACTACGTACTTTTGTGAAAATATATACGATAGAGCACTGCCTTATTTTAAGGAGGCATTGTCGATCAATTCCTCTGGTATCGGTTCGAACGGTCAATCGTACAATTACAGTTATGGGTTTGCTCTTTGTAATGAAAGGGTAACGGAGAATTGGGATAAGGTAATAGAATATATGGACAAGGCGATTGAAATTACGCCGGACAAGCCGCAGCCTTTTGTAATGAAAGGCAGTTGTTTGCATAATTTAAACAAGTATAACGAAGCAATTGCCTGTTTGAATATGGCCCTTGATAAAAAGAACAGTTTGTTATCCAATGCCGAAAAAAGAGTCATCTTCACGACAAGGGCTTTATGTTGGAATGCGTTAGGCATGAAAGACAAAGCTGATAAGGACAATACGGAAGCGAATCGCTTAGCGAAACTTCCTTCGTAATAAATTGATAAAGCAAAGGAGTAAGTAATGGCAACATTGATCTGTGCCGCCTGCGGCAGAGAAAATAGAGACATAGCGAAATACTGCCGCTTCTGCGGAAAGATGATACCGGCAACATCTGGCATACCTTCGGCAGTGCCGCAGACGAACACGGCTACCCCGGCTGTTGCGTCTACACCGCAAACGAACCCAGCTACAACAGCCCCGGCTGCTACGCCTACCCCGGCTACAACAGTTACAAAACCATCGACACCGAAGGTTGCGGCGGCAGTCGTCATTCCTTATGATTATGTCGGGCATGACAAAATACGCGCCGAGCTTGAAAAAATAAAGAGCAATATCAAGTTTCAAAAAAAACGGCAGAGCGCCGGAGTGGGCGGAACTATCGGCTCGAAGCTGTTTGTTTTTAGAGGAAAGACGGGAGCGGGTAAGACTCTTGTCGCGAAACATTTTATAGAAGAACTTCGACGGGAAGACTGTCTTTCTTCGGATAGAATTACAAGTAAAGAGGCGCGGGAACTTTCAAAAATTTATGGAGACGAATACGCCATTACTAAATTTCTTTCCGAGACAAAACCTGCTGCCCTTGTTGTGGACAACGCCACGGAAAAACCGGAATATATCCATGAACTGATCCTCGCTGCCAGCAAATCTACGGAGGAGTGCGTTTGCGTTATCATCGGCAACAACGAGGGCTTTGAAGAATTCTTCAGCAAGAACACAGAAGACCGCCAGCGCGTTACTCAGGATTTTAATTTTCAAGACCTTTCGCTTGATGATCTTTCCCTGATACTGATGAAGAAACTCCGTGAGCGCGGCCTTGTCTTTGATCCAGCGCTGAAAAAACATTTTTCTTCTTATATACAGGAACGGAAAAGTGATCCTTCCTGCGAATATAAAAACGGCTGGCTGATTGAAAAAGACGTAATCCCCGCGATTGACAAAAACCAGCAGGCAAGGCTGGAAAAACTTGGTAACGCAACGGATGAGGACTTCAAGACCATAATAGCTGAAGATCTGCCGCTTAAAAACAAACCAAAGACGATAGATGAGATTCTCGCGGAACTTGACGCGATGATAGGGCTTGCCAAAGTTAAGAACGCCGTCCGCGAGATAGCGCAGACAATCAAGATGCAAAAAGAACTTGAAGAAAAAGGCGGCGCAAAGGCAAAGAGTCTTGCAATTCATCTTGTGTTTTACGGAAACCCCGGCACGGGCAAGACCACTGTCGCCCGCAAACTTGGCGCTTTGTTTCAAGCGATGGAACTCCTCCCAAGCGATCACATTATCGAAACCGACCGCAGCGGCCTCGTCGCCGGTTACATTGGGCAGACTGCGCCCATGGTAAAAGATATGTGCGATAAAGCGATGGGCGGCATCCTGTTTATCGACGAGGCCTATACGCTAAGCTCAGGCGGCGGCGGTGACTTTGGCAAGGAAGCGATAGACGCGCTTCTTAAACGCATGGAAGACGACCGCGGAAAATTTGTCGTGATCGCCGCCGGATACAAAAACGAGATGCAGAATTTTATCCAGGCAAATCCCGGCCTTAAAAGCCGTTTTACCCACGAGCTTGAACTTGAAGATTATACTCCCGATGAATTGATCGCTATCTTCATGTCTATGGCAAAAGACAGGGGCAATAAATTGTCAGGCGATGCGGAAGCTGCCGCGAAAGAAGCCATAGCTGACATTCACAGAAAAAAAGGCAAGGACTTTGCCAATGGCCGCACTATGCGTAATCTGCTTGACGATACGATTAGAAAAATGTCAGCCCGTACCTCTAAACTGCCCGAAGCGCAACGCACAATCGAAGCGCTTTCAACAATAACCGCCGAAGATATTCCCTATGAAAAACCAAAAGTTAAAACTGCGGAAGAAATTCTTGCCGAGCTTGACGGCATGATTGGGCTTGCAAAAGTTAAGACTGCCGTGCGGCAGCTTATCGAAACTATCAGTATGCAAAAAGAGCGCGAGGAAAAAGGCGGAGCCGCCGCGAAGAAACAGGCGATTCATCTTTGTTTCTACGGCAACCCCGGAACGGGAAAGACCACTGTGGCAAGAAAACTTGGCGCCCTGTTTCAAACAATGGGGCTTTTGCCGACTGACAATATGATTGAAGTTACGAGGGCGGACATGGTAGCGGGCTATGTGGGACAGACCGCGCCCCTTGTGAATACTGTGTGCGACAAGGCTTTAAACGGAATTCTTTTTATAGATGAAGCCTACGATCTCTGCCGCGACTCCTACGACAGTTTTGGTAACGAAGCTGTAACGGCGTTATTAAAACGAATGGAAGACGACCGAGGAAAGTTTGTAGTGATTGCCGCAGGTTACCGTAAAGAGATGGATGATTTTCTTCAAGCCAACTCCGGTTTTAAAAGCCGTTTCACCCACTTCCTTGAACTGGACGATTACAACCCCGACGAGCTTTTCGCTATTTTCACTTCTATGGCAAAATCAAATGACTACAAACTTTCTGCGGGTGGGGAAAAGCGGGCAAAGGAAGTCATTGCGGAAATATATCGCACAAGGAACAAGGACTTTGCCAATGGCCGCACTATGCGTAATCTTCTTGACGACACGATACGCAGAATGCCAGAACGCCTCGCCTCTCTTACTCAAGCGGAGCGCACGGTCGAGGCTCTTTCGACAATTACCGAGTTGGACTTCTCCTCCGAGAAAAAAGAAGAGCGCAGTGTCAATGAGATACTCGCTGAACTTGACGCGATGATTGGCATGACGGACATCAAAAGAACAGTCCGTGAAATTGCCAACAAGATTCAAATACAAAAGGAACAGGAAGAAAAAGACGGGACAAAGAGCGCGGGCGAGGGCAACAACATTGTCATCACCGGCAATCCCGGCACCGGCAAGACGACTATTGTCCGCACATTGGGCGCGCTGTTTAAAGCCATCGGCCTTCTTAAAACGGAGACCGTCATCGAAGTGAATGGTAATGATCTGAAAGGCTCTTACCTTGGTCAATCGAAAGACAAGGTAAACGAGAAGTGCGATGAGGCAATGGGCGGCATCCTCTTTGTCGATGAGGCATACGTGCTTGCCGATACGCAACGGGGCGGAGCTGCCGACTCATTTGCCAGGGAAGCGGTAGAAATCCTGATGACCCGTTTTGAAAATGACAGAACAAAATTTGTCGGCGTAGTCGCCGGTTACGAAAAAGAAATGCAACTCTTCCTCGACACGGTGAACCCCGGCATGAGGCGGCGCTTTAAGCATTACCTCAGCCTGAGCGATTACAACGCTGAAGAACTTTTCGCTATTTTCGCGTCCATGGTAAAGAAAGCAAGTTACACTTTGACAGATGAGGCAATCGAAGCCGCAAAAGCCGCCATTGCCGACATGTTCAACAACAAGGGGCCGAACTTCGGCAACGCAGGTGAGATCAGAGTGTTCTTTGAAAAAACAACAAGCAGATTGGCGACCAGACTTTCCGCGCTCTCCAAAGAAGAACGCGCCGACAAATTGAAAACCATTGAAGCCTGCGACATTCCTGAAAAAGGAGGCGCAAAATGAGTGCTGTCGAAGCCTTATCAACTATAACTGCCGAAGATATTCCTTATGAAAAACCAAAGGTTAGGACTGCGGTCGAAATCCTTTCCGAACTTGACGCTATGGTAGGAATGAAGGACATCAAAAAAACAATACGACAAATTGCCAACATGATACAAATGCAAATGGAGTTCGCTGAAATAAACGGCGAGGAGTACGACCACTCGCACAATCTGGCGTTTTACGGTAACCCCGGTACGGGAAAAACTACTGTTGCCGGAAAACTTGGGGCTTTATTTCAAACTATAGGGTATTTGCCGACAGACAATGTACTGGAGGTAACAAAAGCCGACATGGTGTCAAGCTACGTGGGGCAGTCTGAGCATCTGGTGAACGAATTGTGTGACAAGGCGATGGGCGGTATCCTCTTTATTGATAAAGTCCACGAGCTTTATAGTGGCATTCAAAACGACAGTCATGGGTGTGAGGCATTAATTGCGTTATGTAAACGTATTCAAGACGACGAGGGAAAGTTCGTAGTAATCATAGCGGACTCCCGTAAAGAAATGGATAATTTTCTTTATTCCAACTTCATTTTTAAAAAATACTTTACCCATTTTCTGGGTTTTGACGATTACAACACGGAAGAACTTTTCGCTATTTTTGCGTCCATGGTGGAGAAAGCAAGTTACACTTTGACAGATGAGGCAAGCGAAGTCGCAAAAGCCGCCATTACCGATATGTTTAACAACAAGGGGCCGAACTTCGGCAATGGGGGTGAGATTAGAGTGTTCTTTGAAAAAACAACAAGCGGGCTGGCGAGCAGACTTTCCGCGCTCTCCAAAGAGGAATGCGCCGACAAACAGAAAACCATTGAAGCCTGCGACATACCGGTTAAAGAAGGAGGCGCAAAATGAATTGCCCAAATAAAATTTGCAAACTGGAAATACCTGATGATTCGTGTTTCTGCGACCAATGCGGCGTTCATCTTCTGCGCTGTGACAAATGCGGCTTTATCGGCACAAGCAAGTTCTGCGGCAAGTGCGGCGGTCCAATGTCTGCCATTCAACCGCCTGCCTCTGACGCGAGTCCTTCTCCGTCAACGCCAGTCAAAGAAACGCCGCCTACTCCTCCACCCTCCGCACCTTCGCCGTCCACTCCTTTGCCGTCCGCTCCACCGGCGGGAGCGACCGTAATTGTACAACTTCCCTCTGAAAAAATTTTTCTGTGCCACCCCGACGGTTGGAAAATGGAAATCGCGGACGGGAATATTCTTGGCAGGACAAATGGCCCGCACTCATCCGCGCTTGGCAAGTTCCCTGTCATCTCATCAAACCACGCGAAAGTTACGCGGACAAATAACGAATGGTTTATCACTGATTTAAATTCCACTAACAAGACTTATGTCAACGGCGCGAAATTGGAGCCGAATGTTCCGGTAAAAATAAAACAGAATGACGTTGTGACGCTCGCCAATGTTACATTTACTGTGAGACTCACATGAAGGTAGCGGCGGGAGCTTATTCCGATAAAGGAGGGCGACCTCACAACGAGGACTCTTTTCTGTGCGCCTTGCATACAGGATGCGATATTAATAACGCAAGCGCGGAATTTCAAGACGTTATAACTTCACCTCTTTTCTTCCTTGTCGCGGACGGCATGGGCGGGCATGACGCGGGAGAAGTAGCCAGCGCCTTTGTAGTACACAATATGCAAAACGCAATAGTAAACGAGACTCGTGTTTTTGACGAAGCCTCTCTTGAGGCGCTGGTAAAATCGGTTCACGCTGCTTTATTAATAGAAGGAAAAGAAAAGGGAACGCCCAATATGGGCTCCACCTTAACCGGCATTTTACTGCAAAGAGACGCTCCCTGCGCTATCATCAACATAGGAGACAGCCGCGTTTACCGTTTGCGGAACGGGTTCCTTCAACAGTTGAGCAGGGACGATTCGCTTGCAAGCATTATGCCGGGCGCGGCAAAAAACATCATTACCAACGCTGTTGGCGCAGGATTGCCGGACGTATCAGTCGCAAGCCGGTTCTCGCTCACAGTCGCCGTTGCGGGAGATGTCTTCCTGATGTGCAGTGACGGCGTTCATGGCTCCGTAAGCGATGATGATCTGGAAAAGTTTCTTGCCCAAACTCCGCCGTTGGAAACCGCGAAACTGATTGTGCAAACGGCAATCGCCAATGATTCTGATGATAACTGTACTGCGGTGGTGGTAAGGATCGAATGAAAAAAGAAAAGAGAAAAAAGGGAAGAGGAAAAGAGCAGAGGTGGTTAGTGATGGCTGAGAATGTACAACAGCGGCAGCAGCAGGAAGCAGCCGCGCAGAAAAAAGAATCCGCTATTCAAGAAACTGCCGCTTTATGTAAGCACTGCGGCGTGGCGCTTGACCCCGATCTCTCATTCTGTCCGGGTTGCGGCGAAAAAGTAGACGGCGGCGAGTACACTTGCGAATTCTGCCAAACAAAAACGTCAAAAGAGATTTGCCCGCACTGCGGCAGGCGGGTTATCCCTATTCCTTGCCCCAAATGTCAAACTCCGGGAATCTATGACGCGTGCGAAAACTGCGGCGCGATTATGAACCCCATCCTTGAAAAAGCACTCGTTCAGGAAGCGCCGGCTGAATTGGCAGCGATGAGCGCCGAGGAAGCAAAAAAAATTGAGGACGAGTTTAAGGCATTGGAATCAAATGAAAGCGCGGAGTTTAAGGCGTTTCAGAAGAAATTGATTGAGCGGCAGACTTTACTTGAGGAGCGGGATTACTTTAACAAGCGTGAAAAACGGATCATCAAAGTATTTGGCAGCCACCCGTTCACGTTGGAACTGCCCGACCCTGCGGAAGAAGCCTTCAGAATGAAGGCCTACGCCGCTCTGGAAAAAACTGTGATTGAGCGCGAGGAGAAAGCGATAGAGGCGGAGTTGGATAAATTGTTTCCGGCGCCGCCTGTGGCTGATACCAGTGCAGAAGATGCAAGGCTTGCGGAAATAGAACGGACTCGCGTTGAGATGGAAAAAAAGTTTAATGAAGCGTTGGCGAATGTAAACAATGAGGTTGAAGATTTCCGCAAGGAAGAAGAACGCAAGCGCATTCTTGAAGAAGAACGCAAGCGGCTTGAAGAAGAACGCCGCCGCCTTGAGGAAGAGCGCAGACGCAAAGAGGAGGAAGCGCGCCGTGAAGCCGAGCGTCTGCGGGAAATTGAGCGCCAACGGTTAGAGGAAGAGAGGCGCAGAAGACGTTTTCAGGGAAATTTTTATCATACGAGTCATAGCGGAATGTTGACAGCGGAATTAAGAATTGGAAGCAGTAAGGCTGAATGTTGGTATCACTGTACTGTCTGCGGACGCGCTACCGTCGTTTATTCAGTTTCAATTAACGGAGACAACATTACATTGACCGGGGGAAGAAAAAACGGTGATTATTGCAGTTTCCAAGAATACAAACTGGTTGAGAATTATTCTGGGACTGTGAACAGTTCAGGAACAGTACTGACCGGGTGCTGGTATAATAATGGTGCAAGCCTACCAATTGTTTTTTACAAACGCTAAATAACAAATGAAAAAAGAGCAGAGGGAATAACTAATGGCTGAGAATGTACAGCGGCAGCAGCAGGAAGCAGCCGCGCAGAAAAAAGAGTCCGCGGTTCAGGAAACTGCCGCTTTATGTAAGCACTGTGGAGCCGCGCTTGACCCCGATCTGGCATTCTGTCCGGGTTGCGGCGAAAAAGCAGAGGGCGGCGATTATACTTGCGAGTTCTGCCAGACAAAAACATCAAAAGAATTTTGTCCGCACTGCGGCAGACGGGTTATTCCTATTCCCTGCCCACAATGTCAAACTCCGGGAATCTACGACGCGTGTGAAAACTGCGGCGCAATTATGAACCCCGTCCTTGAAAAAGCAATTGCTCAGGAAGCGCCAGTTGAAGTGGCAGTGATGAGCGCCGAGGAAGTTAAAAAGCTCGAAGCTGATTTTAAATTGATGGAATCAAATGAAAGCGCCCAGTTCAAGGCGTTTCAGAAGAAACTGATTGAGCGGCAGATTTTGCTTGAGGAGCGGGACTACTTTAACAAACGTGAAAAGCGCATCATCAAAGCGTTTGGCAGTCGGCCATTCACGTTGGAACTGCCCGACCCTTCGGAAGAAGCCTTTAGAATGAAAGCTTATGCCGCGCTGGAAAAAACTGTGATTGAGCGCGAGGAGAAAGCGATAGAGGCGGAACTGGATAAAATGTTTCCGCCTCCGCCTGACACCAGAGCTGAAGACGCGCGTCTTGCGGAAATAGAACGGAAACGCGCCGAGATGGAAAAAAAGTATAGTGAAGCGTTGGCGAATGTAAACAACGAGGTTGACGAGTT
Organism: Treponema sp. R8-4-B8; assembly: GCF_054786175.1. Taxonomy (NCBI): domain Bacteria; kingdom Pseudomonadati; phylum Spirochaetota; class Spirochaetia; order Treponematales; family Treponemataceae; genus Treponema; species Treponema sp. R8-4-B8. Next base: position 156,053 of record NZ_BDHE01000490.1, on the reverse strand, counting down.
CCGCAAAGAGGAAGAACGCAAGCGCATTGAAGAAGAACGCAGGCGGCTTGAAGAAGAACGTAAGCGGCTTGAGGAAGAGCGTCGCCGTCTTGAGGAAGAACGCAAACGCAAAGAGGAGGAAGCGCGCCGTGAAGCCGAGCGTCTGCGGGAAATTGAGCGCCAACGGCTTGAGGAAGAGCGGCGCAGAGAAAGAATAAACGGTTCGTTTTATTATCGTAATAACGATTTTGAAATGACCGTGCAGATTACCGGAATGAGCAAAGGACGGGCTTATTATAATTGTTTTGTCTGCAACGGTCACGCGTATTTGAATTTCGATGTTAAATACAGCGGTGATAACGTCAAATTGAAATGTTGCGGTTTGTCTGGTAATACGTGCGGTTTTGATTCGAGCGGGCATAATGACGACCGGCTTAATTTTACGGGCAAGTTGAATAATGCCGGTACGATGTTGACCGGCTATTGGGGAAATGGCAGCGGTTCGTTTCGCGGCCAGTTTTTCGGCGGCGATCAATCAAGCGCCAGTTCCGGCACATTTTATAAATGCTAAAGGATAGAAATGGAAACGAAGGTAATTGATTTAGCTCACGGCGGCAACACCGTAGGCGGTAGCACGCAAATTCTCTCCGACGGCTCTACCACGGAAACGTGTGCAAACTTCACAGGCGGGCTTTTGCAAATCCACGAAAAGGTTGCGGGCTGGGAAGTGACTGGCAAACTCGGTACGCTCTCAGGCGAAGCGGACATCTACCTTGCACAGAAAGACGGACAGAAAGGAATTGTCAAGTATTATCGGAGTACCACCAAACCAAAGATGGAAATTCTGGAGAAACTCAAAGGGCTTAACCATCCCGATATTGTCATTGTTTATGATTTTGGAATGTACAATGAACGTTTCTACGAAATCATGGAGTACGCGGAAGGCGGCGCGTTGGATACCCGCAACGCGGACGGCTCCTATCGCTATCTCCCGCTTCCCGAAGAAAAAGTGGAAGGCATTTGCAAAGAGGTAATCAACTCCTTTAAAACGTGCCACGAAAAAAATATTATTCACCGCGACATTAAGCCCGCGAATATCTACTATCGCACTTTGGAAATTGAAGAAATTGAAGGCGGCGATGGCGAAGAAAAAAAGACAATCTACAGGGGAGACGATGTAGTCATCGCGGACTTTGGGATTTCCAGCATCATGGACGACGCGGAGCAACTCCATAAAACGCGCACTGGTTCCCGCACCACGGGTTATGCCGCGCCGGAGGTACTCTCCGGTATCATCACTCCCAAGATGGATTACTATGCGTTGGGCATCACTCTTTGGGAATTGCTCACCGGCAAAGACCCGTTCACCCTCGACAATGGCAAGCGCAGAAACGACGCGCACTTGATACGCGACACAATAGAAGGAAGAATCGCCGATGACATTTTAAGCAAGGAACCCAGGGTAAGCAAAAAGATGGAACGCCTAATACGCGGGCTTCTTGTAATCGATCCTGAACACCGTTGGGGTTATAATGAAGTAACGCGTCACCTTGCCGGGGAAAATGTCGCGGTTGAACAGAAGCGTAAAGACTCATGGTCTTTTTCTATTGGCGGGATTGAATGTGCTACTCTTGAAGCTTTGGGAAGCGCGATAATTGAAAATCATGAAGCTTCCAATAAATATATCTTCCGAGGTTTGCTTGCCGCTAAACTTGAGGAGTACTATCCTGATATCGCCAAACAAATTACGCAAATCGCGGAAGAAACATCCGCAGCTAACGATCAAGATAACGGTATTTTTAAAATAGCCTATCTTTTAAATCCAACCCTGCCTGTTAAAATCGCCAACGGTTTTAAGATACAGAACCTTGACGATCTTATTTTCTTTTTGAAATACGCGCCCGAATCTGTCATCCCCGAACTGAGGGACGAAAAATCGAAACTCTACACATGGCTGGAGATTATGGGATACAAAGATATTGTAGATGAAATAAAACTGTTGCCCGGCATTTACTCTGGCGGCATGGGTGACACGGAATTGGCGGGCAAGGCGGAAGTGCTTCTTAGAAACAAAGTCATCAAACCTTTTAAACTTGCCAAGTACGCCGACTTTGAACTTTCCACTCTTGATCAAATTCGCAAAGTGCCAAAAGATATGCAGAGGCGGATTCAAATTCTGGTTAAAGAAAAAAGTTACGAAGGTTTGTTCCTTCCCTGGTTTGAATTGCTCGCGCCTAAGGCCGATGCCTCAGCTCTTCTGACGGAATATTTTGGTTTGTCATAATCTGAAATTGACAAATACAATAAAAAATACCTGAATCTAAAATCTCTAAGTATTTATAGAAAATTTATCAGAAATTGTAAAAAAAGATAACCATTGTGAAAATTAATAAAATTATGTATAATAAAACAAAAGGAGATAATCCGCAGTTTTTCTTTAAATTAGCGGAGAAATTTGTAGTTTATATATGGAAACCCAAATAATTTCTGATGTGGCAAATGGAATTAGCAATAAAAATACCAAAAAAGAAAATGCGCCAGAAACCACGCTTGCAGGCGGTATGCTTCGCCCTGGGGAAGAAGTCAAAAGTTATCGTGTTGACAGGCTGCTTTCCGCATCCGGCGGAGAGGCTGAGGTTTACCTGTGTACGAAGGGTGCCCTGTGTACACAGGGTGCCCTGTTTACACAGGGAGGCAAAAATTTTGTCCTTAAATATTTCTACACAAAAAAAGCAAACCGCGAAGCGGAAGAGAAAATAAAATCTTTTTCCCACGAGAATATTATTTCTATTTTAGACAGCGGTGAGTATAATGGAAGATTTTTTGCGATTCTTGAGTACGCGTCAGGCGGCGCTTTAGATGACAAACTTCCCGACGGTTCGTACAAATATCTGCCAGTGAGCGAAGATGAGGCTCCGCAAATTGTGCTGGAAATTTTAAGCGCTTTTGAGGCCTGCCACAAAGCGGGAATTATCCATCGTGATATAAAGCCGGGCAACCTCTTTTATAAAAATCAGGAAAAACTTTCTAACGGCAAGTACAAGGGCAGCGGCCTTCTGATTGGCGACTTTGGCATCGCCAGCGTCTTTGAAGTTGACGCGGGGATGAGCAAGCATCTGACGGAAACCAGCGCGAGAACTGAGGGCTATGCCGCACCTGAAGCGTACTCGGGAGTTATTGGTAAAGAGTACGACTACTATTCGCTTGGAGTTACGCTTTGGGCGCTGCTTACCGGCATGGAACCTTTTGTCAATGATAAAGGCCAGGCTCTTTATTCCGGTCAGATAACATTGGACACTATTCAGGGCAAGACAGCAGACAACCTTCTTTCCCGTTCCCCAAAGATGAGCGCCTTTATGCAGAAACTCATAAGGGGACTTTTAACCGTGCGCCACGACAAACGCTGGAAATATGAGGAAGTGACGCGCCACCTTGCCGGAGAGAACGTCGAATTATTTACAGAAGTGCGTACCTTGCCGCTAATTGAAATTGGCGGCGACAAATGTTCGTCGTATCAGGAAATTGCCCGCGCCATTATCAATCATCCCGAAGAAGGAAAGAATTTTATCTTTAAGGGCGGGCTATTAAAATATCTTATCCGTATTGATCAAAAACTCGTGGACAGGCTTATCGAATTAATTGAAAATTACAGTTCCGAGAATCGTGAAGACGAAGGCGCGGTTTTTGTCGCTTATTCACTTTGCCCTAACATGGCGTTTCTTTTGGAACACGGTCTTTCAATCAACAGTCTACAGGAGATGTTTACCGTTCTTGATACAGACCCCGACGCGATTCTTCCATTTCTTAGAGACGAGAAGAGAGGCTTTTATACCTACCTTGAAGCATCCGGTCTTGGAGAGCATGGCAAAAAGGTAAAGGAAATTGTAAACGCCACTACCGGGGATATAAGGGCAGTGTCGCGGATTATCGCCACATTTCAAGGTAATGTGATAAAACCGTTCTATGACGGAATTAACAATGAGTGCAAGCTGGCTTCTTTAGACGATCTGTACAATCTGCCCGACTACCTGAAAAAACGGGTGATGATTTTAATTGAGCGCAATTACGATCTATTGCCTGCGTGGATAGAAAACCTTACCGGAAAAAATCTTGATCACTGGCTTACGGCGCTTGCAAAACAAAAAGAGCGGATTGCCCGGATGGGAGCGTGGGAATACTTCACTTTGTTTTTGCAGGGTCTTGACTCTTATGACAAGCTCCAGAAAAACGGCAATTTTATTTTGTATGAAAAAGACGGGAAAAAAGGTTTGTACCGTCTCGCGTCAAACGCGAACCGCGCAGAACTGCTCTACGGGGCGGAAGTTGGCGGCAATAAGATTACGCTTAAAAAAAGTAACGGGGAGATCGCGTTTGACGGAATATACGCGGTTAATTTCGCCAGCGGGTATGACAAGGACGGCGTTTCCACTCTGCCATTCCTTGACGAAAAAGAAAGAATGTCGGTTTTTGACGGCTCCGCGCTTTTTTTCTTCTATATAAGTACTGCTCTTAAAGAGCAGCGCTATGAATTGAAAGACGGTGAAATCAAACTGCTTGCCGGATTGGGCGGCGGTATTCCCGTCCTCGATATTGCGCGGAGTTTTAAAGGAAAAAATAATTTTGCCGACATGAATAAGTTTATCGACGCCTTTTATAAAAAACTGGGAGAAGAAAAAAAATACGAAACAGAGCGGGAACTTTTGCTTTTAATCGACAGAAAAAAGATGGATGGCTTGACGCATACCTTTGATTTTTATTTGAGTGAGATAGGCACTGCGTATTGTAATGAAAACTCGCATGGTAAGGCGCTGTCTTGTTTTGAAGAGGCGTTGTCGATCAATCCATCGGGTGTTAATTCAAACGGTCAATCTTATAATTACAGTTGTGCTCTGGCGCTTTCTTCGGACAAGGCTTCGAAGGATTGGAATAAGGCAATAGCATATTTGGACAAGGCGATGGAAATTACGCCGGACAAGCCGCAGCCTTTGGCGTTGAAAGGCGTTTGTTTATATAACCTGAATAAGCATAACGAAGCAATTGCGTGTTTGAATATGGCGCTGGATAAAAAAAGTGATGTGTTGTCCAATACTGAAAAAAGGGATGTGGTCTCGACAAGGGCAATGTGTTGGAACGCGTTAGGAATGAAGGATAATGCGTATAAAGACAATGCGGAATCTTCCCGCCTTGCAAAGCTTTCTGATACGGCGGCGCGTAACGAGGCTTCATCTGTTGCAAAATTTTGCGGTAAATGCGGCGAGAAGCTAGAACCAGGTGAAAAATTCTGCGGGTCATGCGGGGCGAAAGTTGAGTAAGTAATTTTTATTGGAAAAGGAGTGATATATGGCAACATGTAGTAATTGCGGGGCTGAGTTAAAGCCCGGCAAAAAGTTTTGTACAAACTGCGGGACGGCAGTTAGCGTGCAAGCGTCTGAGATTGCAGAACCGACAGACGCGGCGGAACAGAATGCTCTTGGGAAAAAATATTATGACGGAGAAGGCGTGCCGCAGGATTATGTTAAAGCGGTGTACTGGTACACCAAGGCGGCGGAACAGGGGGGAGCAAGCGCGCAATACAGCCTCGGAGTTTGTTATGATAACGGAAAAGGCGTGCCGCAGGATTACGTTAAAGCGGTGTACTGGTACACCAAGGCGGCAGAACAGGGAAATGCCGGTGCACAATTCTTCCTCGGAGATTGTTATAAAAAAGGAGAAGGCGTGCCGCGGGATTACGAAAAAGCGGTGTACTGGTACACCAAGGCTGCGGAACAGGGAGATGATTGGGCGCAATTCTTCCTCGGAGATTGTTATGAAAAAGGACAAGGAGTGCCGCAGGATAAAGCTAAAGCGGCGTACTGGTATGAAAAGTCAGCAGAACAGGGGAATATTATGGCGCAAGAGAACATAGAGAACTTATAAACTAAATAGGCGTTCTTGGACTGGTAACCCGAGACAAAAAAAAAGGGGGATGATATGGCGAATGAGAGTATAGAGAAAAAAGATGAAACTGCGGAGCCGACAGACGCGGCGGAACAACGGGCTCTTGGAAAAAAATATTATGACGGAGACGGCGTACCGCAGGATTACGTTAAGGCAGCAGACTGGTACAAGAAGGCGGCGGAACAAGGAGATGCCAAGGGGCAAAACAGTCTTGGGTTTTGTTATTGTTACGGAAAAGGAGTGCCTCAGAATTACGAAGAAGCGGCGTACTGGTTCAACAAAGCGGCGGAACAGGGAGACGCTAAGGCGCAAAACAATCTGGGAATTTGTTATAAAAATGGAGAAGGCGTGCCGCAGGATAACGAAAAAGCGGTTTATTGGTTAACTAAGGCGGCAGAACAGGGATATGCTTTGGCGCAACGCAACCTCGGATTACGTTATGATAGCGGAGAAGGCGTGCCTAAGGATAAAGCTAAAGCGGCGTATTGGTACACCAAGGCGGCGGAACAGGGAAATGCTGATGCACAATGCAACCTCGGATTTTGTTATGAGTACGGGCAAGGCGTGCCGCAGGATAAAGCTAAAGCGGCAGACTGGTACACCAAAGCAGCAGAAAATGGAAATGCCAGTGCACAATACAACCTCGGTTTTTCTTATGAGTACGGAGACGGAGAAGTCATGCCGAAGGATTACGCTAAAGCAGCGTACTGGTATGCCAAGGCTGCGGAACAGGGTCATGCTGACGCGCAGTGTAGTCTTGGATTACTTTATAAGTACGGAGACGGTGTGCCGCAGGACTATGATAAAGCGGCGTACTGGTACACAAAGTCTGCGGAACAGGGAAATACCATTGCACAGTACGACATCGGGCTTTGTTATGATAAAGGAGAAGGCATTTCACAGGATAAGGAGAAAGCGGCGTATTGGTACACAAAGGCGGCAGAACAGGGGTATCCTTATGCGCTAAACAAACTCGGAGATTGTTATTATAACGGAGACGGCGTGCCGCAGGATTACGCTAAAGCGGCGTACTGGTACGCCAAAGCGGCGGAACTGGGAAATGCTGATGCGCAATACTACCTCGGACTTTGTTATGAAAACGGGCAAGGCGTACCGCAGGATCACACAAAAGCGGTGTACTGGTTTACCCTGGCGGCGGAAAAGGGAAATACTAAGGCACAGGAAAACCTAAAAAATATATAAATCAAATCGACGTTCTTGGACTAATAAACCAAGACAACAAAATAGGAGGATGATATGGCGAATGAGAGTACAAATAAAAAAGACGAGGCTGCGGTGAACGAACTGGCATCGGAGACTGCTGAACCGACAGACGCGGTGGAACAGCTTGCTCTTGGGGATAAGTATTATGACGGAGATGGCGTACCTAAGGATTACGAAAAAATGGTGTACTGGTACACCAAGGCGGCGGAACAAGGAAATGCTGACGCGCAAAACAAGCTTGCATTTAGTTTAAATAAAGGAGAAGGCGCGCCGATGGATGCCGAAAAAGCGGTGTACTGGTTCACAAAGGCGGCGGAACAAGGGAATGCTAAAGCGCAATTCAACTTGGGAAATTGTTACAAAAAAGGAGAAGGCGTACCGGTAAATGACGAAAAAGTAGCGTACTGGTACACCAAGTCTGCGGAACAAGGGAATGCTAACGCGCAACTCAACCTAGGATTTTGTTATAGTGCCGGAAGAGGCGTGCCTAAGGATTACGAAAAAATGGTGTACTGGTATACCAAGGCTGCGGAACAGGGGAATGTTAAGGCGCAATTCAACCTTGGAGTTAGTTATAAAAACGGAGACGGCGTACCTAAAGATAACGAAAAAGCGGCGTACTGGTACACCAAGGCTGCAGAACAGGGATATGATTTGGCGCAACTCAGCCTCGGAGTTAGTTATAAAAACGGAGACGGCGTACCTAAAGATAACGAAAAAGCGGCGTACTGGTACACCAAGGCTGCGGAACAGGGAGATGCTGATGCGCAATGCAACCTCGGATTTTGTTTTTCAAACGGGCAAGGCGTACCGCAGGATAAAGCTAAAGCGGCATACTGGTACACCAAGGCTGCGGAACAGGGGAATGCTTATGCGCAGTACAGCCTCGGAGTTTGTTATGATAAAGGAGACGGCGTGTCGGTGGATGCCGCTAAAGCGGTGGAATGGTACACCAAGGCTGCGGAACAGGGGAATATTTATGCGCAACTCAACCTCGGAGTTTGTTATGATAAAGGAAAAGGCGTGCCTCAGGATTACGCTAAAGCGGTGGAATGGTACACCAAGGCGGCGGAACAGGGGAGTGATAGGGCGCAACATAACCTCGGACTTTGTTATGGCGAAGGAACAGGCGTGCCGCAGGATTACGCTAAAGCGGTGGAATGGTTCACCAAGGCAGCGGAACAGGGGAATGATCGTGCGCAACTCAATCTTGGAGATTGTTATGAGAAAGGAGAAGGCGTGCCGAAGGATAACGAAAAAGCGGCGTACTGGTACATCAAGGCTGCGGAACAGGGGAATGCTATTCCGCAAAGCAGCCTAGGATCTCGTTATCATAATGGAGTAGGAGTGCCGCAGGATTACGAAAAAGCGGCGTACTGGTTCACCAAGTCTGCGGAACAGGGATATGCTATTGCGCAATTCAACCTTGGAGTTTGTTATGAAAACGGAGATGGCGTGGCGCAGGATGACGAAAAAGCGATGTACTGGTACACCAAGTCGGCAGAACAGGGGAATGATGATGCGCAATGGTGCCTTGGAGAATGTTATCACTTAGGAAAAGGCGTACCGGAGGATAAAGAAAAAGCAATATACTGGTACACCAAGTCTGCGGAACAGGGGAATACTATAGCGCAGAAGTTACTAAAGAAATTATAAACCAATGCTGAGTTCTTGGAAGGGGATGATATGGCGGATGAAAATATAAATAAAAAAGATGAGACAGCGGCTAACAATTCAACGTTGGAGACTGCGGGGCCGACAGACGCGGCGGAGCAGGTTGCTCTTGGCGATAAATATTATGACGGAGAAGGCGTACCTAAGGATTACGAAAAAGCGGCATACTGGTACGCCAAAGCCTCTGAACAGGGAAATGCTAATTCGCAATACGTTCTAGGAATTTGTTATGAGTACGGACAAGGAGTGGCGCAGGATAACGAAAAAGCGGCGTACTGGTACGCCAAGGCTGCTGAACAGGGGAATGCCGAAGCGCAATGCAAACTAGGATTTTTTTGTGAGTACGGGCAAGGAGTAGCGCAGGATAAAGAGAAGGCGGCGTACTGGTACGCCAAAGCAGCGGATCAGGGTGATGCTGAGGCTCAATACAACATCGGCGTTTGTTATGATAACGGAATAGGCGTTTCACAGGATTACGAAAAAGCGGCGTATTGGTTTAATAAGTCTGCAGAACAGGGATATGTTTTGGCGCAGTGCGTTCTTGGATTTTTTTATGAAAAAGGAAAAGGCATACCGCAGGATAAAGCTAAAGCTGCGTACTGGTACACCATGGCGGCAGAACAGGGAATTGATACGGCGCAATTCAGCCTGGGATTGTTTTATTTTAACGGAGACGGAGTACCACAGGATTACGAAAAAGCTGTATACTGGTTAATCAAGGCAGCGGAACAGGATAATATTGGAGCGCAATGTATTCTTGGAATTTGCTATGCACAAGGACTAGGAATAGCGCAGGATAGCGAAAGAGCGGCGTACTGGTATGCCAAGGCAACGGAACAGGAAAACGCTGAAGCGCAAGAGTACTTAGATCAATTAGGGATAATACGGAATAAGGAAAATAAGGAGTGATATAATACGCTGTATTTTACAAAGGTTAGGAGGTAGAAATGGAAACGCAAATTATTGATTTAACTCAAGGCGCCAGCGCCGTAGGTAGCGCTGTTGGCGGTAGCACGCAAATTATCGCCGGTGGCTCTACCACGGAAACCGGCGCGAACTTCACAGGTGGGCTTTTGCAGCTTCACGAACAAGTCGCCGGTTGGGAAGTAACAAGCAAACTCGGCACGCTTTCAGGCGAAGCGGACATCTACATCGCGCAGAAAGACGAACAGAAAGGTGTTGTCAAATATTATCGGAGTACCACCAAACCAAAGACGGAAATTCTCGAAAAACTTAAAATGCTTAATCACCCGGACATAGTCAACGTATACGATTTTGGAATGTACAACGAACGCTTCTACGAAATCATGGAGTACGCGGAAGGCGGCGCGTTGGATACCCGCAACGCGGACGGCTCCTATCGCTATCTCCCGCTTTCCGAAGAAAAAGTGGAAGGCATTTGCAAAGAGATAGTCAACTCCTTTAAAACGTGCCACGAAAAAGGTATTATTCACCGCGACATTAAGCCCGCTAACATTTACTATCGCACTTTGGAAATTGAAGAAATTGACGGCGGCGAAGGCGCAGAAAAAAAGACAGTCTATAAGGGCGATGATGTGGTAATCGCGGACTTTGGAATTTCCAGCATCATGGAAGATACGGAACAACTCCATAAAACCCGAACCGGTTCCCGCACCACAGGTTATGCCGCGCCGGAAGTACTCTCCGGTATAATCACTAACATGATGGATTACTACGCGTTGGGCATCACACTCTGGGAATTGCTCACCGGCAAAGACCCGTTCACCCTTGACAATGGCAAGCGCCGCAACGACGCGCACTTAATACGCGACACAATAGAAGGAAGAATCGCCGATGACATTTTAAGCAAGGAACCTAGGGTAAGCAAAAAGATGGAACGCCTCATACGCGGGCTTCTTGTAATCGATCATGAACGCCGCTGGGGTTACAATGAAGTAATGCGCCACCTTGCCGGGGAAAATGTCGATTTTTATCAAGAGGCTAAAAAGTCGTGGTCTCTTTCTGTCGGCGGCGTTCAATGTACTACCCTTGAAGATTTGGGAACCGCAATAGTGGAAGCTGCCCCTGAAGTTTCCAATAAATTTGTCTTCGGCGGTCGGCTTGCCTCTTTCCTTGAAAAGTACTACCCTGACATCGCAAAACAAATTACGCAAGTCGCGGAAGAATCATCTGCGGCTAACGATCAAGATAACGGCATATTAAAAGTAGCCTGTCTTTTAAATCCCGCCTTGCCTCTTAAATTCGCCAATGGTTACAAGATGCAGAACCTTGACGATCTTAATTTCCTCCTTGAAAACGCGCCCGAATCTGTCATTCCCCAACTGCGGGACGCGAAATCGAAACTCTACTCATGGCTGGAAATTATGGGGTATAAAGGCATAGCGGCGGAAATAAAAAAACTGCCCGGTATTTTTTCGGGCGGCATGGGTAATACGGAATTGGCTGGCAAGGCGGAAGTGCTTCTTAAAAACAAAGTCATCAAACCTTTCAAGCTTGCCAAGTACGCCGATTTTGAACTTTCCACTCTTGTGCAAATCCGCAAAGTGCCAAAAGACATGCAAAGGCGGATTTTAATTCTAGTTGAAGAAAAAAGTTACGAAGGCCTGTTCCTCCCCTGGTTTGAATTGCTTTCACCCGGGTCGGGCGCCTCCACGCTATTAACGGAATATTTTGGTTTGCCGGTAGGCGCGAAATCCGCTCAATCGGCGGGAAATAAACTTTTAAACCAATTAAACGCGCAAATCAGCACTCAAAAACCTTGTGAAATTGACAAAACGCAATCACAAATTAAAAAAGATCAGCTCATTTCGCATAGTAATAATTCGTCATATAGCGTAGAATTATCAATAAAGACAGATTCGGCCATTCCTGATAATGTAACGGAGTTTTGGTATTTTGTCCGCGTAAAATCCGCTGGAAGCGCTGGCGATCCCTGGGTTGAAGCGAAGGAATTAGCATCGGTTAAGGATATGAAAAAAATTACTATTGACGATTATAAAAAAAGAGGCGAAATTTTATTTTCTACAACCGCAAAAGATGAGAACGCTTATTATGTCACCATGTTTACTGTATTTGAGGTAAATGGCAAGAAAAGTATTTCTTTGCCGTCCAAAATGCGTTTTGACCGCAGATTAGACGCCAATGTTTATTGGAAGGTGACAAAGCCGATTATTGGAAAAAGCAAGCTTTCTATCGAGATAAAGCCAAACAGGTCTTTGACGCGCCTGCCTAAATTTATTTTATGCGCCAGTCTTCAAGGCCAACATCTTGAAAAATCTACTGATGGAAATTCAAAAATATTGATGGAGATTCAAGAACAGGAATTAGACGCTCCTGTGGCAGTCTTTAAGAAAGATTATGAAATTGTCTCGCCTGAGTTTTCTCAAGTGACAAAAAACAGCAAATTATTTCTGTTTGTAACAAGCCCTGTTCCAAGTGAATGTTATTCATTACGCTGGGCTGAAAATTTTAAAGGAAAAATATAGGAGGAATAGCTCAATGGCAAAATTTACCTGTCCCTTTTGTTTTGAATCTTACAGTTTAAAAAAGGTTCTGTATGTCTGTCCCGACTGTGGAGAAACTGCGACCCCTGATAGGCTTGAAAAAGAGCCAATCAAATGTAAAAAATACGGCTGCGGAGGTCTTGCAACGCAAAGAAAATGTTGGAAATGCGGTGCTGACCTTCCCAGAATGTCGTTACAGACCCCAAATCTTCCTTTTAGCATAATCGGCGTGTCAAACTCAGGAAAAACAAACTATATAACTGTTATGCTGCATGAGTTGGGAAAAGGGACGCCAGGTCTCCGTTTGGCGCTTGGACACCAAAACCAGGCTACGCTGGATCATCAGAATGAAAATTATAAACATATTTATGAGGATCATACGCCTCCAGCCAGCACGGCGGGAGGCGAACAAACGCCCCAGATATGGTACATCAGAAACCTTCTTAAAAAAAGAGGCAACAATGTTCCCACATATACGTTCACAATATTTGACGGCGCGGGTGAAGATCATGAGCGTATGTCAGACCCTCAGTCCCCCGTAAGAAAGTATATAATGACATCTAAAGCGATTATCATTACTCTTGATCCCCTGATACTGAATGCCATCAAAAAAGGCACAATAGTAGATAAAGAGGTTATGCAAAATTCTCTGGGGGGAGGCAAGGGCGAATATAAAGAAGCGAAGGATGTTGTCAATAGTCTTGCTGATAATATCAAAACTGCCCGTGGAATGGATGTTAGAAAGATAGTTAAAATTCCTGTCGCGATTGTTTTAACAAAATTTGACACTGTAAAAAAAGATTTTAGTGAGAATGACGTTATTAGAAGTCCCAGTATGAATGTGCGAGACGGAAAGATCAGTATGGAAGAAATCCAGCAGGTAGACGAGGAGATACGCAACTGGCTTGAAAAAATCGGCGAGCGTTCATTTATTGACGCGCTTGAGTCGCACTTTAAGGAGTTTCATTTCTTTGGAGTGTCCAGTTATGGAGAGCCGCCTGAAAACGCGACAAAACTCAGCGATAAAATAAATCCCACCCGCGTACTTGACCCGATTTTATGGCTCTTTAAAAAAGCTAAATTTGTTGATTAATGGAGGATTAATAAGATGTTTAGTGAATTGATTTACACCCGCTGCAGGCAGGGGATTGATATTACCAGAAAAGGAAGCAAGATTTCAAGTGATGGATATAAGGTGTATTCCTGCACCCACGCCATTATGAATGAAGGAGCGATTGATTTACAATTTCTTATGAACGCGGCGCAGGCCAAACAGCCGTATACCGATCCTGATTTTATGGATGACGCGTATCTTTTTTATGTTCACGAGGGGAAAAGTTTTTTTGTCAATTTTCATCCGATTCCTTTTGATGCGAATGCCCAGGGGGATTATGCACACAGGCCCGGAAATTTTGTAAATCACGCTCTCCTTGGCGATTTTTCAAAAATTTACCCATATAAAATGTTTCAGGATGACAGTATATGGAACGCAAAAACAAGAGGCGAGGCGTATTATTACGAGAACCCTCCCTCCGATAACGGGCTTCCTGAACGCGGCGACATTATTGATCCGCCGGGAAAATATAAATATGAAGAAATAGGCGCCTTTATCGCGGACGGACGAAAAGAAGCGCTGGCAAAAGCAGTCGCGTTCCTTATCGCGCAGTACAATGAAGAGCCGGAAAAAAGAAAATTTCTTATTATAAAAGATGACACATCAAAAAATATTGAGTTATGGATAGCGGCGATTGAATGTGCTTTTTCGCCGAGGATTGCTTCAGTTGTTCCATTTGCGACTCGCATGGATAAATTTGTAAGCGCTAACAAATATACTGTTAAAATGGGCGTATACCAACAGCAGATTAATTTGCAGGACCCTAACCAAAAACAACGCTACCGCGCCATGATTGTAGGTCTTGATGAGAGGGATAAAGCAAACGTAAGCGCGTTGCGCCCCCTGCCGAATTCTCCATTTGTTTTACTTGACGGCAAGCAAAAACAACTTGCTTTTGAATGTAATATACAACATGGCTATTATCAGCTTATTACAAAATTTGACGATGCACATAAAAAATTTTGCGGTGAATTTCTGCAAGCCTTTAATGTTTTAAAACCAAGCGCGGATATTCTTGATTTATATGAAATATTCACCGTGTTTGAAAAACCGTCATTGCCTGGTACGAGCGTGTTGGCAAATATATTAGACAGGCTCAACAAGTATAAAGCGGCGGAAAAACCTAAAGACGCGTCCGCCATTAAAGCGTCGCCTATTTACGAGATATACAGGCGCGTAAATACTGATGTATCGCGGCTATTACAGGAAGAATTTTCGTTAGCGTTAAATATTATCAACTGGATGTTATCAGCTTCTGAGTTTGTAGGCGATACCGGCGTAAAACAACGTTTAACCGATATTGTCTGTAAGGAATTTACAGGAATTATTTTTGGTAAAACCGATAATACGAAAAAATCTTCTTATTGGACGCAAATACAACGCACCGGATTTAAAATGGACGTAGCCCGTGTTATGACTGACATGAAAGTTATAAGTGATAATTCTTCTAAATTTAAAGCGTTTTCCTCGGCGGATGTCGTGACATTCATAACGATTTATCTGGATTCTTTTTTACAAATTGGCGGCATAGATCAAAAGGACTTAAAGATGGTAATAAAAAACGGAATCGTTATTTGTTGTCATTATACCGATCAAAAATCTTTAGACGAGATTATCTCAACTCTTTCGCGAGTCAAAAGTATTAATTGTCAGGATTTATTATTAGAGTTGGTAAAAGGCGCGGATGTAAAATTAGGCGAATTTGTAATTAAATACATAATTGATCATGATAATACTATACTCGCGTCTGATAAATCCGCGCTGTCATTTTGTGAAAAACTTGAAGAAAAAGGTCTTGAGCAAATGACAGGTGATGTGTTGATAAAGCGCGTTGATAAACTTGTTAAACCTTCTGAAATGGAACAATTTATTAAAATTATCCATGATAAGAATTTTATTAAGGAAGAAATATTGGCGAAGGTTTTTGAATCAATAGACAATAAGATTGGCGCGTCAA
The DNA here is from genome assembly GCF_054786175.1 of Treponema sp. R8-4-B8. NCBI lineage: Bacteria > Pseudomonadati > Spirochaetota > Spirochaetia > Treponematales > Treponemataceae > Treponema > Treponema sp. R8-4-B8. Next base: position 140,683 of record NZ_BDHE01000490.1, on the reverse strand, counting down.
AAGATAATATATCACATCTTGTTGAGTTGCTGCAAACGCTAAAACCTAACGGCGCGAAATGTATTAATTCCGCGCATGTTTTCGTTCTTAATATTTTATCCGGTAATTTTAAAAAGAAAAGCCCGATAGAAGTATTTAAAGATTTAAAAAGTCAGGGGTTCCCGACTATTACAGACGAAGGTTATATAGATAAATTCATCGAAGGCTTGATAAAAACAAACCTTCCGGATGAAGAATCGGAATTCATCCTTAACTTCCTGTTTCATGCGCCTAAAGAATACTATTGCGCGTATTTAAAAAAGGTAGCCTGCGCCGCCTCTAAATATAAAGACAAATGGAACGCTTTAATTAATTTTATTTCTGACGGTAAAAAGAAACAGATTGACGATGAAATTGTTCAAGCTCTTGCGAATTCCAAACAAAATGAAAAAACATTGATGTCATTGGGCAGCCTGCTTAAAGAAGAGAACAGCCGTATTTATTATAAATCTATCGCTGATAAAGCAATAGAAATTATTTCATCTCCAAAAGATAAATCGAAGGATGAGCGTAAATGAAAAGAAGTACAGGACATTTTGCGCTTATATTCGGCCTGCTTCTTATAGCGGCTTCAAATAACATGGCTTACGCGCAAACGGATGTTAAAGATGAACTTTCTGTTTCACCAGAATCGGAATTGAATTACGCGGAAAAGAAAGCCCAAATTAACAATGTTGTTTTTCAAAAGTTAAGTGATACTATTCAGTTTATAAAAAAATGTTTGTTAATCCTATGGCGTTTTTTTCTGAAATGTCCGCTATTAATAAAAAGCATAATAATCCTCGCATTTTTGCCGGCATGTTTCATAATAATCTCAAGCCAAGTGATCGGACTATATCAAAACAGGGACAGATGGGAAAAACATCCCTATTACAATCTTATGTACAGTTATTTTGTAAAATCGGGAACTTTACAAAGGAAGGAAAGTTATAGAGACGCTCATTCTTTATTATACGATCATAAATGGTCATGGATAAGTTTTGCGGGATTAGCCTATAGGTTGGGTAACTATGACAATAAATCTGTTATGCACATATTTGCATTGACATTTGTTTATATTCCGTTGTTTGTTCTTGGATTTATTGAAATGGTTTTTAGAATTTCATTGGGTACTGTCTGGTTGGTGGCATTTAATCTGCTTCATAAATTAGCGCTTTTTATTACAAAACTTATTACTTACCTGTTAGTGCCGGCTGCAAATATCATCGACAAGTTTATACAGAAAACGCAATATTGTCCGCATTGTTATGATAAATTTAGTTTGCCTAAATTTATTTGTCCCTCTTGCGGTAAAGAACATGATAAATTAATTCCGGGAAAATGCGGCGTTTTATTTGCCCGTTGCGCGTGTAATAAGGTTTTCATACCGTGTGTATCATTTACAGGCCGTTCTTTTCTTGCTTCAAAATGCCCTTCCTGTTCAGGCGAACTTTATACGGCAAACGCCAAACATTTTTCAGTTGCGGTAGTAGGCGGCGACAATGTGGGCAAAACGGCGTTTATTTCGGCATTTTCAAATTTATACACGTCTGCGATTAAGCATAAGTATATTTTAACCATTAAAGGGAAGCCGGAGAATTATTTTAATGAATTAATAGATATGTTCAATTCCGGCGTTACTCCGTTAGATACCGAATCCCGCACATACAGTATAATTCACCGACGTGGAAAAATAGAAACTGATAATTTAGTGTTTTATAAGACTTTTGCCGAATATATTATGTCGGAAAAATATTCGCGCAGTCCCAAATACTTTAGATTTTGCGACGGCATAATTTTAATTATTGACACATCATGCTCTCAGACGGTAAAAGAAGAACTTGCAATTGATGAAAACAGCGTTTATGCCTCTTCTTATTCGCCCGATAATACCAATGAATTTGTGGTTCAATTTATTTATCAGTTTAATACGATTAAAGGCTCTGCGTCTGGAGAATTGAGCCCTGTGCCAGTCGCCGTGCTTATAAACAAGGCTGATATTGATATTGTAAAATGTGAAATTGGCATGGACAAAATAAAAGCATTGTATAAAGAAAATCCATCGGCGTATAACAATAACGAAAATGACGCTAGAGATCAAATATGTAAGGAATATATGACAAAGATAGGGCTAATAAATGTGTTGAATAATATTGATGCTACATTTTCCAATGTGAGTTATTTCCCTGTGAGCGCGGTAGGGCATAAGGCTGAGAAAGGCAAAGCTTTTACCCCTGTCGGAATTATGGAACCGCTTGAGTGGCTCGCGAATAAGGGACGTTCCCGAATTGCCGGTTTGCTTTCAAGCAGCGTAAAATATATCAGTAATAAGAGGTGATATTATGACTGTCCGAAAAACGACATTAACTACATTATCGGTTTTAGTTTTAATAACAGTCTTTGTTCTCATTAGCAAATTCTACATCGTAATATTGTCAAGGATTATGCATACAATATTCCATATTGATAAGTATGCGCCTATTATCCTTGGAAAACTTTTTCCCAATAATTATATTGGCCATTACTATCCCTTGCTTTTTTATATTTGCATAATAGCAATAATTGCCGCGCGTATACTAGACGCGATTATAGATGGAGAAACCGCGTTTAAAGTTCTTTCTCATTTTATTTCTCCGTTAATCATGACAGGCATAATAACAATAGCCTTATGTATTAATATATTAAATATGTTTCAACTATGGGGTATTATTTATCTTTGCGCGTTAATTTGTTTGCATTTAACTTTCAAGAAAATTCTTGTACAAACTGAATCAGTTGGAATCAACGTTTATATGAATTTAATAAAAGATTTCTTTGAAACAATTAAGGATACTATAGAAAAAGCTGTTTCTACAGGCATTGATAATTTTAGAAATCCTGTAGATGAAGTAATCACTCTCTTTATGTCAGCTGTTGTTTTTTTATTGGAAGCCATGGTATTTGTTTCTTTTATTGTTTATATGTCTATGCATTGGAGGGTAATATTTTTACCGCAAATATAATTTAATTACTCCAATGCATGACAATTAGAAACAATTCCCGCTTTATTTTACCTTCCCCGTTTCAAGATAGGCGGTAGTAAATACCGCTTCAGGTATTGGATCGTCGTATTTAATAATATCCATGTAAATTGTTGTAAATGTTCCCGCTCCAACAGTGGATATTTTAGTCTGCATGGGCGTAAGCCGCCCCTGCGCGTCTTTATAATCTGACATTTCCATCAACTTTATCAGCTCTCCGCGGCGGTTATACATTTCGCTTTTGTATGTCAGATAACGTGTCTTATCGATCCATGATATTGATTTTGAATACTGATAAGTACTGTCTTTTGGGACGGATTGAATCACATAACATGGGTTTCCGTTCAATGTTTCTTCGCGTAATATTGTATGGGTATCAAGGTTAGTTTTTCTGCCGATTAAAGAGATGTCGTCATAAGAAAAATCCGTCCCCATAAAACTGCCGCTGCTCTCCGAAGCCGCAACCCGCCGCACTTTACCCAGGCTTGGTAAAAATATCCATCTATCAGAACCGCCTGAGCCGGTATCCAAAGTTAGGAACCGGGATCCCTTTACGCTGGCTGGACTTTGAAATACAATCACAGTACGCGCTCCGTTAGGACCGTCCTTTGAATACTGATCGATAACCCGTTCCGTCGTGCTTCCGTCCTTAGCGGTAATCACCATACGGGAGCGTGAGGACATAGTATCCGATTTAATCCGGTTTCTTGCCGAGTTCATAATTGAATCTGCATTTGCCGCCGCGTCTTGAGCGTTCAGATAACAAACGCTCGCCAATAACATCGCCAATACGATAATTTTTTTCATTGCGTATCCTCCTTAGTTTTATTATATATAAATTTTGGTTTTATTACCATAAGCAGAGCCGGTATTACCGTAAGACTGACAAAGGCGGTAATCAGCATGCTTAAAGCGATAATCGCGCCTAGCTGCGCGATAATTCTGAATTGTGAAAGTACAAGCACTCCAAATCCGACGCCCACTGCAAGGGCGTTAATTAAAATGGCTTTTCCGCAGCCGATAAAAGTGCGGCGAAGGAAGTCAGGTTCTCCTGACTGGTACTCGTGCTTAAAAAATTCGATAAAGTGAATTGTGTAATCAATACCGATGCCGACCGCAAGGCTGGAAATCAGAGCGGTTCCAAGACTGAGTTTAATTCCAAGAAAACCCATCACCGCGAAATTGCAGAGAATTACTATCATTAATGGAACGGAACCGATGACTCCGGCAATAAGCGATTTGTAGGAAATCGCGATAATTAAAAACACTATAAGCACGGAAATAAAAATTGATATAAGCTGGGAATTAAAGATCAGATCGGTAATCGCCATTTCATACGTTATGCCGCCGCCGATTATCACCTTTACATTTTTTGGAAAGTTTACGGCGATATATTCCTTAATAATGTCGATAACGGCCTTTGAATCCATGCTTCCCGTAGTTCGCATTTGTATCATTGTTCTGATCGCCGTAGGCTCAAGCGGGTCATTTGAGTATCCCGAATCTTCAGCTCCCGCGAGCAGAACAAGATAATTCGCTATCAGCCGCTGAAGCTCCTCATCCGTTTCTTTACCGTAACGCCGTGGATTTGAAGGAATCTCATAATAAGCCATGCCGTCATAATTGGTAAGGCGTTTCAGTTCTCTTACCAAATCGTTGCCGCTCATTCGTGGAGATTTTCCCGCGGCGCTGTCTAAAAACCGTAAAATATCCGCCGTATTGTATTGGCTTATATTAAAATTATTTTCCTGCCGTGCTATTTCAGTATATTTAGTATCATCAGAACTAAAATCGTTAAAACCAAAATCATCGCTATCATCAAATCCAAAACTGTCCCCTGCGTTATGCGACACAGTTTTTTGCAGCCCATCCGGGCTTTCGCCCACGTTAAACACCTGATTGATTCTCTTGATAATGTCCGTAAAGCCGACAACTTTCCCCACGTCGGGAACATTATTTGTAAGGTATGTGGAAAGATTATCCACTGCTTGTAACACGTCGGGGCGTAAAAGTTCTTCCGTAGTATCGGCGGTGATCACAAGATTTAAATCTTTTGAGCCGCCAAAATACTCGCGTATAAACCTGTCTGAGCGGCTAATATCAGTCTCATTTTTAAAAAATTCAACAATCGCGTTATCAATTATAACTTTTGAAAGCCCGTAAAGCGAAATGATCACGGCCAGCGCAGCAAGAACAAGCACTAATTTTTTTCTCTTTGCAATAGCGGTAAAAATTCCCGCGATATTATTGCTAAGACCGCCGTTTTTATTTTTTTCTTCCTTCTTCTCCGGCAGTACCTGACTACTTTGATAAGTGGTAGGGCGGAGCAGGAACATTGACGGAATAAACAGCACCGCTACAACAAAAGCGGCAATAACCCCGATACTGGCGCAATACCCGAATTCCCTCATCGGGACAATCGGCGTAAAACAGAACGAGATAAAACCCGCCATTGTAGTAAGCGCCGCCAGAAATACCGGCTTAATCAATTTTCTAACCAAATCTAAAACCAGCTTGCGATGTTCTTCAACAGTCAGCGGCTTATTTCGAGTATCTTCCATATAATGGGTAACTATATGAATACCGTAAGCGCTGCCGACCGCTACCAGAATAACAGGCAGTATTGTCGTAATAACCGAAAGTTTTATCCCGAACAGCGCCGCCATCCCTATAGCCCAGACAACCGCTATTATCACTGTTAAAAACGGCAGCACTACAAATGTAAATCGCCTAAACGAAAAAAACAACATTCCCAGCAGTACAATGACAACTAACGGTATCAGCAAAATGTTATCTGAAATCATGGATTTATTGATAATCGTGTTGATAATCGGCTGTCCTGTGAAATACACCTCCGCCTCGCCTGTAAAAATTTCTCCCGCTATTTTTCGGATTTCTTCGATACTGAGCGTCACTTCGGGGCGCGTAAAGTCCTCGGTTAAAGCGTCCAGAGTAATTAAAATCTGCGTTGCCGAAAGATCATCAGAAACCAGAGAACCGCGGAACAAATCCCACGACGCTATACGCCGCGTAAGTTCGGTAATTTCCTCGTCAGTCCCTGAAAAATTTTCCGGTACTAAATCGGAAACGACGATACTGTCGCTATCGCCGGTTATGTACTGCGTTGACATAATTGAATTGACAGATTTAACATAATCGATATTTTCAACTTTCCGCGAAAAATCCCGAACCCGCTCCAAAAAACTCTTTTCAAAAACTGTCCGGTAAGGGCGCTCAAGCCCGACCAGAATCATAACCTGCCCGCCGAAAGTTTCATCGATATATTCCGAGATAATTTTCGCCGGATTTTTATTGGGTAAAAAACGGATATTATTGTTGTCCAACTCCGCGCGCGGAAGCTGGAGGCAGAAAAACACCGTGATAATCGTAATAATACCGACAATCAACCCCGGATGTTTAAAAATTTTTTCCATATATTGACTCATAATATTATATGACCTACAATGTAAATAGAAAGCTACATACAGTTTGATTAGATTTGAAGTGTATCCTACACAACGCTATGTTCCTGTTTGATACGCTACATTTTTAATTAAAATGTAGGGAGAAAACATGGTAAATAACACGGGAAAAAAAGAAAACCGCAAGAGCCGTTATACAAAGATGGTAATACGTGAAAGTTTAACGGAATTAATGAAAGAAAAGTCAATTTTAAGCGTATCCGTCAAAGATATATGCGACCTTGCCGACATAAGCCGCTCGACTTTTTATGATCATTATAAAGATCAATACGATTTATTAAAGCAAATAGAAGACGAAACACTTGATTATTTTGAGGACATGCTGAACAGGTATAAGGATAAACAGACAAAAAAAGAAACCGGCCAAATGGTTGAAGAAATGCTGACCTATATCGCGAATAACGGCAACACCATTCACGTATTATTAAGTGAAAACGGCGATCTTGATTTTCAAAAAAAATTATTATACCACTTTGTTATGCACAATCAGATAACAAAGTATTTCTCCGAGAAACAACAAAGCGAAGAAACAATGCCCTATTATACCGTTTTCCTAGTACACGGCGCTATCGGCCTGATTCAACACTGGCTAAAAAACAACATGGCGATGCCAGTTTCCCAATTAGCCAAAATGCTGATGAAATGGACTGAACATCAGATTAAGTTTTAAGCATTTATTTTTCCAAATAAACCTTTTTCCGTGAATTCATACTCCACGTACTATCAGCCGCATAGAAAGCCGGCAGATCATAATCGACCGGTGACGGGGATAGAGTCTTAGTACCGTCATTGTTGGTCATTCTGATGTTTCTGATGTGGGAAGTATAAGTAAATTGACTTGTAATAGTAGTTATTCCGAGTCCGAAATATATTGTTCCTGATGTATCTGCGGGGAAGTATGTACCCGAATCGTAATAAGTAGGCCTATTGCCCGTAAACGGAAATTCAAATTCTTTCCACTGGCCGGAAAAGAAACCTACCTTTACTAACCTGGCAGAAGCCACAAGATTATTCAGTATGGAAGGATCGTTAGTAGCGCTTGACGGCATATTGACTCTATAGCCGACCGTAACGCCAGATTTTTCCACTGGAAGGAGTTTATCCTGGGTGTAAGCCCCCATAAGCCTCATTCTGCCGTCTCTTATTTCAAGTATATCGTAAATTTCACCGTCAATAATCGGGTTCTCAATCATGTAGTCTACGATAATTTTTGTGTAATCACCTAACGTAGTTTCCGCCGGAATGTCAAACTTGTAGAGCGCGAACTGGCCGTTACCCAGAATATGTCTTTCCACGAGATACGGCAAAGTTGTTTTGGAAGAGGCGTCGGCAGTACCGGCTATTGTTTCACGCGGGTTAGACTCCCATTGAGAGTCAGTTGCGGCGAAGGCCGGTACGCTAAAGCCGGAACCGGTTGACGCTGTTGTTTTATCACCCGCGTCATTGCTGAGCCTGATGTTTTTTGTGTAAGAAGTGAATGCGCCGTCGCCCGCTGATGCCGTTATCCCAAGACCGAAATAAATGTATTTGGTAAGGTCGTCCGCTTTGGGAAGGTACTTGTTATCAAAACTGCCATGCCGATTGCCGTAGAGCGTATATTCAACAGTCTTCCACTTGCCGACAGAAAAGCCTTGATCAATTAACTTAACAGAACTATAGAGGTTATTTATTATTGACTCATTGGTAGTATTGCTCGCAAGGGGAAACCGTATGCCGATCACCTGATCGTTATTTTTTACTTGCTCAAACATAAGCCCGTTATAAACCCCATGCAGAATCATTCCAACATTTGTGTTGTTAATTTGATCTTCATCTTCCACAAGATAATCTACAATAATTTTGGTGTAATCATCAAAGGATTGATCTTCGGGAATGTCAAACCGGTAAAGCGCGAACTGACCGTTACCCAGGGTAAGTTTTTCCGTAAATTCAAGATCAGCATAGGCGTAGACGGTAAAGTCTGTCTGGGGGTTACTCGTAACTACGCCGCCGGATGCCGACGCGGACCAACCGTGAAAGACAAAAATATTACCGCCGCTCAAGGCGGGGAGCTGTGCGGCAGGTATTGGCTTGCCTTTTTCAACCTGTACCGATTCGGGCATATCAATACCCAGTATACCGTTGGCGTTATAGCTCATGGTGACATATTCTTTTTCTGGATCGATTGGATCAGGGTTATTCCCCGATGAATTATTGCCGCAGCCTATTACAATGAATAGAATACATAAAACAAAAGCAAGTATGGGTAGAAAATTTTTCTTCACCGAGAACCTCCCCAATTAAGGTTATTATACCACAAGGCTGTCCGAAAAACAACTTTTCGGACAGCCCCTGATGGCTTTATCTCACCGTAATCTTAATGGACTTAATAGTAGCCACGGTAGGAGTATCATAATCTTGACCAGTGGCGCCTATTCTGTTTGTCTGAAAGAAAACATAATCTACATCATCAGGCTTCTTCTCCCTGTTTCCTTCTTCAATTACAAGATCTTTCTGTTTGAGTTGTTCAAACGGTATCATAGGATCGGGAGAATGATTTTTGGTTAAATTCCAACCTTCAGCGTATGTAATAGTATTGCCTATAAGTATACGGAAGAGGCGATCGTCAGGCCCCGCCGTTCCATCAACTTCCACGGTAACGGAATTTGCTACCAACAGCAGTGCCCTTAATTCTTCCGAAGTTTCTATAGCTATAGCTGAATTTTTCTCGCTAAAAGTAAAGACATAAGCGCCATCATCATTAAGGGTCACAGTCGGAAGAGGGTAATTAAGTAACGGATGATTATCTCCCCTATGCCGTGTGTAAACTTGAGCCTTATCGCCTTCGCCTACCGTATCCTCATACTCCTCCCCCGGAACGGTAAGACAGTAGCTTAAATCTATGTTGAATGTTTTTTCCTCTACAACATAACGCCACTGTGCGACCAATGTAGTGTTACGCGTGATTGGCGTGCGTCCGGTGTATATAATGTTTTGCCCGTCAGGATCAAATACCCATTCTCTAAAAGAACGGCCGGTTGCGGGCGGAGGTACGGGATCCGTATATTGAGGAATTAGATTCGAATACCGATTTTCCCATTCATCTATGCAATCACCGGCGTATACCTTTATGGAGTTTATAGTTGTGGCTCCTGCGCCGGTGTTAAAGGTTACGGTAAATTCCCCCAACTGTCTCCATTGCGCTGTTGCGTCAATGTTTGCGGTAATCGGAGTGTCACTTGTAAGAACCGCATTATCGCCGTATGACCATTTATCCAAAGTATAACCTTGCCGTCTTGGATTACTGGGGAACCTGACGCCTAAATTTGAGCCTTTTGGTACTGTAATAGGGGCAATGTCTGGCGTACCGTTATTAGAATCAAATGTAACAGTAACCAATTCATATTCCCAATGCGCGACCAATGTAACATCTACATAAAGCTTGGTATCTTTAGTACATTCATTAAATCCGTCATACCATGTCTTAAACGCGGCCCCGTCTATTGTCGGGGTAGGGTACTTGCCTCCCAGACTCTGACCTCTTTCAAGAGTTACAGGTTTTACATTAGTTCCCCCTCTGGAATCAAAGGATACGGTAATCGGATATTTGATTTCTTCCAGGGCGCAAGCCATAAAGAAACTCATCAACACGGCACTTGCGATAAGCGCAAAAGTAATTTTAGTTTTCATATTCAAATCCTCCATAAAATTAATATGTTATGCCAAAACGCAGATTCATCCACTGCGTTTGCTCTTCCGGCGGAGTTCTGGCGTATTTATACTCCATCCTGTAGTAATATGAAAAAGCGACATAAGCGCCGGGAGAAAAGTTCACCTGTACCTTAGGTTCAAATTCCAAATACGCGAATGGCGAATCGGGGTATCTCTTGCCTTCGCCGAAATCCTGCGCGTAGCAGAACATTATGCTGGGTACAATCAGTTTGCCAAGAAAGTTGTAAGCGAAATATGGTTTCGCGTACGCTACAGCGCGGTTCTCGGATTTTTCAAACCCAAAGCGTATCTGTGCGGTAAAATCCGTAGGCGCGTATTGGACAAAGAGCCAGTTTCTGGTAAAGAAAAAACTTGGGTCGCTGGCTCCAATCCCTGTAAACTCGCCAAGCGCCCATATCGAAAGACCGTCTAGCGCTCTCTTTAGCATATACTCTTCAACGCGGTACACAAACTTGGTTCCCTCCTGTCCGTCGCTTCCTGATCTTGCCCCTCCCTTGTCAAGATCGCTGTCAAAACGGTAGGCAAAACGCAGCATAAAATAATCATTGGCGTAGGACATGCCTACTACCGATTCCTGTAAAAGATCAAGAATTGTAGGTTCCTTTGTGCCTCCCGCGTCGGCGACATCATCATACCAATTCAATACAAAACCAATATTCAATTTTCCGGGAACAAAAGAAGGCTTATACTCAATACGCATTCCGCCGAAACTTGACACTTCCAGTTCCCGCCACATTTCCGGCCCGCCGGAACCCCACGGCGACCCACCCAGCTTTCCAAGAGATAAAGTAAGCTGATTATTAAAAAAATTACCCCAGCCAAAAGCATAGGACCACGTTGGCCCGCCGTTACTGCTGGTATAATTGTCCCAATTCAAGCGGGCTTTAATCCCAAGATTTCCCGCGGCATTAGTGTAGTCCGCGTTGATGCGGAAGCGCCCATAAGAGTCGCCAGCGTCGTCTTTACTGTTCAGTCTGACCCTTTCAATATTATCCACATCCGGCTGTCTATTTTCGATTTTTTCCCAAAGAATACCGCCCTTTACTTCTCCGCCTACATTAAACTCCTGGGCGAATACCGAAACGAAAGACACCGCCGCTAACAGTACAATAAAAATTTTTTTCACAAACATTCCTCCTCGAAACCGCCGTTATCTGGTAAATCTTACCGAAAGAATCTGACTGACAGGCAGCGTTACATAAGCGGAGTTTCTATCTTGGTTTATATCCACAGTTTCCCAGACCGGCTCTTTGGGATTCTGGCGATCACCCACATCCGCCTCGGTTGATCTCATGGCTGTCGCGCCTCTGATTGTAAAGCCTTGTGGAAGCTGCAATTTAACGGTACCCAAATCATAACCTCCTGTGTTATTTGTAAGCGTAGGAGTATACATTACAATATTAATTTCGCTAATATCGTCCATGGATACGTTCTGCCCCTTCCAGTTGACCGGATACACTTCCCCGCCTTTTAGCCTTACGAAAGCCATTACTTTCACCGCCCTACTTGGAAGATTACTGGTACTGTCAGTTACGCCTGATAAATTGGTATAAGTGTCAGGATTAATATTGTCTTTGGAAAGCGTAGTCGTTCTGTCAGCCAGTGTGCCTGAGTATGTAACGCCAACACGGTAAGTTTCGTTGGCAAACTTGGCAAAATGCGCCATTCCCCAACCGCGTGGGAGAATTTGATGGTCGGCGGTACCATATTGGCCGTCGCCGATCATGCTGTAGAAACGTTTTAAAGACCACCATATATAACCGCTCTCATGATTGTTCCGTATGGTAACATCAATGGAATTTAAGAACTGCCATATCCACGGCCATCTTGAATCCAAATTATATTCATCCGCGTTATTGCCGTTAAGGTTATACTCGGTCATCCAGACTTCTCTTGGATCAGTAGGATGGTATATGGTATTTGCGTTATTGGCGGTATTGTAGTAGTTGGTATCACGATCGCCGTAAATATGCCGGCCAATAAGATCGATATACTGCTTTGCCGGAGTAGGAACTGACGCAGACACGGTAATATCGTTCATCGCGTTATTGTTAATATTGATATTATTTGCGGATTCTCCGTTCATTGTAAGAACATAAGGCAATTCCCGCCCTCCGCCATAACCCGGTACATTGCCGGCATAAACGGTTTTATTGCTGCCTTGTTCACCCCCTTTAGTAAAGCGCCCCACCTGCCGGAAGAAATCCCTCATTTGAACGCCTGTCCATTCGCATCCCTCATAACCGCTTGCCACATAATTAGGCTCGTTCTGTATGGAAATTACATATATCGGGGCGCCGTTATTGTACATATTCTGAGCAAAGTTCCTCAGATAGAATGCATAATCCTGATAATTTGCGGTACGAAGCGAGCCGCCGCCGTTTGTGCTGTTATTGGTCTTCCATTCCATCGGGGGACTCCAGGGGCTTGCAAGGACATAGCCGTTGTATCTGTTGACCAATTTGACAAACTCGTAATAATTCTCCCTGTGTTTTTCGGGCCATAACAGGTTATTGGTAATCTGATACATGGTTTCATTTATGTCGATATTTTGTGGCGATATTATAATACGGAGCATATTGTACCCCAGCCTGTCAGGGTTAAACATATTTTCATAATCCGCCATAGTGTAGTCCGGAAAATTACTCCATACCACGTCCTGTCCGCCGAAACCTCGGACAAACTGATATTTGTCATCAAGGTTTATGGTTATAGTCGCGTTCGGGTTTTTTGAAGCGTCCGTAGACGGGGATATTACAACTAACTCCGCAACTTTACTGGTCGTAGTAGAGGTTGGGTTTGTCGCGAATGTATTGGTATTAGTGATAACTACATAATAGTAATATCGTTCTGCTGTAGTTGTGCTAATGGTAGGAGTATAAGAACTTTTGGTTGCTCCCTGTATCTCTGCCCCATCTTTATTAGAGGACGTTGTATTGGAATACCACTTATAACTTAGCGTACCGCCATCGTTGGATTCCGCCGTCACCGTTAGCGGGGTAACAGTAGCGGAACTCCCTATAAAATAAATTTCCCCCGAAGGCTGACTGGCTATTTCCGGCACGGCGGCGTTTGGATTTCTACTTATCCGTATTAAAGCCGGGCTGCTTATAACAGAGGATACTCTACGTCCTGTAACGCTATAATCAGTATTGGTAACAACGACAAAGTAGTAATAGTCACCGGGTTCATTTACCTCTTGAATACGTCCCATAGGATTGAAAGATCGGATTGTACCGCCTTCTATTAATGTTCCATTATCGTTAGTCGGCGTTCTTGCTTCATACCATTGGTATGTTATATCCCAGTGGTAGCCCGACTCGTCCTTATCGGTATCCTTAATGTTGTCAGTGACAGTAACATCCAATGGGGTTATTGTCATGTTTGATCCCAAGAAAACTTCACTTCCGCCCGTCGGCTGCTTAGTAATAATTGGGTATCTGGCGTTTCTACCGTCATTTACGACAATCGTTACCGGATCGCTTCTAACCGATACAATTTTCCTTCCTGTTACATTCTCATTAGTGTTAGTGATAATAACGTAAAAGTGGTAAACTCCCTCTCCGGTAAAAGAGGCGGTATAAGAAGTACCTTTCGCGTTCTGAATCAACTTCCCTGTATGGTATTCATATTCAATATGCCTTGTATAGGAAAACCACTGATAAGATAATTCGCCTTCACCCTCCTCAAGAGCGGCGACCGTAAAAGTCATAGTAAAACTTTGTTCTGTCTCAATATCGATTGATCCGCCAGTTGGCTGTGTTGTAATTTGCGGCATTACCGCGTCCACAGGCGTTACCGGAGCTTCATAACTCATATCGCAGGTTATAACTGACAGAATAATCACCAAAAAGCCCAGTATTTTTAAAATCATAGTTTTTTTCATTATTGATTTCCTCCGAAATATTGGTTTACGCGGAATGCTGTCCGTTACAGAACACTCTCTTCAATAAAAATTAAGTATCTATATTATGCTTCCATTCAATTAATAAAACAATGTTTTTTTAGGTATAAAATCAATATGTTAATGTTTGCTTTTTCTAGGAATACACGATGAAGGAGAAATCCGGTATATACGCTTAAAATGTTTGTAAAAGTGATATATATCGCCGTATCCGCAACGTTCTGCCGCCTCTGAAACTCTAAATTCGCCGCTTCTCAGGAAATTTTCCGCGTATTTTATACGTGTTTTTATAAGGTATTGCAACATAGTCATGCCTGTTTCGCGTTTAAATAAAGCTCCAAAATAAATAGGATCAAGGTTACAAAGATTTGCCATTTTTTTTACGGTAATTTTTTCCGGATAATGGGTTGCGATAAAGCGCAACACTTTCTGAATGCGTGAATCACTAACCGTTGAATTGGTATTATACAACGCGGTTTCCATAAACCGGTGAAGGATAAGCATAAACAAAGCGCGAATTTTAAAAGTATAAAGCGGTTGAGGGTTAATCCATGTAAAAACCAACTCGTTAAAAAGCTGGATAATATCTTCTCTTATGCCGATATGGCTGACAATTGGCAGAGGAATTACAGCCGGTTTCCCTTCTTCAAAGCTTCTTAAGGTAAAATTTACCGCGAAACAGTGCATAAGATTGTCAGGCCAGGTTCTTGCTTCACGGGTATGTCCGGGCGGAAAACATAGCAAATCGCCCGCTGTCAGGTCATAATTTATCCCGTCAATAATATAACGCGCGGAACCCTGGGTTACATAGGTTATATCCCAATAATTAAAGACCGGCAATCTGTGTTTAATTCCCCATTCAGGCGTACATTCACGATACACAAGGTACCCAATTTCAGGAATAATCCGATCATCAATCACAGGACTGTAAAAATCGGGGTTTGGTGGCGGGTAGCCATCCATAATAATCTCCAGAATGCAAGCTAATCAAAATTGATTAAACAATGTTTTTTAGGTATAAACTAAATATTAGTATTAACTAGGTATAAAGTCAAGATAATTTTTGCCTAAAAATCTTCTATAAATAGGTCAAATTATACTTTAGAACAACAATTAGAGGGATTTAAAAATTTTTCTCACACAAAGGAAGAATGTGAAACCATTCTAAAGGAAGCTCGTGGCATATGAGTAATAATCCGGTAGAGACTGCTAACAATTCAACAGAATTAGAAACCTATTTGCTAAAGAAATAATTTGATTATTTCATTACATTTAAATATGATAGCGATTCTAATTGGTCTTGATTATATACAGAAAAAAATTTCTGATATACCCGTCAAAATTTTAGATGAGCTTATATATACCATTAAACATAGGCATGTCAATCAGGAAACATTAGGTCTTGTTTTTGATACCTTAAATGGCGAATAGATCAAAACAATCGAGCCTGTCCTTACTTCAATCTCTTCGGGAATAGGTGATTATTAGCTATGGTTTTACTTTTGTTTCTATGATATGATTTACTTATGACTCTTATCAATCTTACGGCGGAAACGGGAAAGGCGTTGCCGCTGGGGGCGTCGTTGGCTCATGGGGGCGTTAATTTCGCGATTTTTTCGAGACACGCTACCGCGATTACGCTTATTATTTTTGAGTCGGCGGAAAAAAATAGCCCGCGGTTGGAAATCCCTCTTGATAAAAAGACTCATAAGACTGGAAATATCTGGCACTGTTTCATCAGAGGGTTGCAGGCGGGGACTTGTTATCTGTACCGCGCCGATGGTCAGTATGTTCCTGAAAAGGGACAGCGGTTTAATCCGCATAAAACTTTGCTCGATCCTTACGCTAAAGCTTTGACCGATATTAGCGATTGGGATTACGGAAAATGCGCCGGGTATGATACCGAGAAACCGGGGCGCGATCTTACCTATTCTTACGACGATGACATCGCTCATCAGCCGCGCTGTATCGTAGTCGATGATAATTTTGACTGGCAGGGCGATATGCCGCTAAATTATCCGCTTCGTTTCAGCGTAATTTATGAAACTCATGTTAAGGGGCTTACCGCTAATCCCAATTCGAGAGTGGAACATCCGGGTACTTACCGCGGAGTAATCGAAAAAATTCCGTTCTTAAAAGATTTGGGAATAACAAGCGTGGAATTTTTGCCTGTTCAGGAATTTAACGAAAATGAAATGATCAACCATCATACGCGCACCGGAAAAAAATTGACCAATTACTGGGGCTATTCTACAGCGGCGTTTTTTGCGCCGAAGGGCTCTTATGCTTCGGATAAAAGTCCGGGCGGACAGGTCAACGAATTTAAAGAAATGGTGCGGGAAATGCATAAGGCGGGTTTAGAAGTAATTCTTGACATTGTTTTTAACCACACCGCCGAGGGTAATGAAGAGGGGCCGACTTTTTCTTTTCGAGGGCTTGATAATTCAGTCTATTATATACTAAACGAAAATAAACGTTTCTATCAAAATTATTCAGGCTGCGGCAATACCGTAAATTGTAATCATCCTGTGGTGCGGACGTTCATTATGGACTGTCTTCGTTATTGGGTTATGGAAATGCATGTTGACGGGTTCCGTTTTGATTTGGGGTCGATTCTTGGGCGCGATCAATCGGGGAGGATTATGGAAAATCCGCCGACTCTTGAACAGATTGCCGAAGACCCGGTTTTAAATTCGACAAAAATTATCGCGGAGGCGTGGGACGCGGGCGGCGCTTATCAGGTGGGATGGTTTCCCGGAGGGCGCTGGGCGGAGTGGAACGATAAATTCCGCGATGATGTGCGAAGATACTGGAGGGGTGATTTAAAAGAAACGCGGTTTCTGGCTACCCGTATCGCCGGCAGTTCCGATTTGTATTTGCGCGATGGGCGCAAGCCTTTTCACTCAATCAACTTTATTACAAGCCACGACGGTTTTACGATAAATGATTTAGTTTCGTATAACGATAAGCATAACGAAGAAAATGGAGAGAATAACTGCGACGGCAGTAACGCTAATTTCAGTTATAATTACGGGATTGAAGGATTAACCAACGATCCTATTATCAGTACTATTCGAGAGCGGCAAATAAAGAATTTTTTCGCCACTATGATGGTTTCGCTCGGTACGCCTATGATTCTTGGCGGCGATGAATTTGCACGTACTCAAAGCGGCAATAATAACGCTTATTGTCAGGATAACGAGATTTCTTGGTACGACTGGTCGCTGCTAGAAAAAAATGCCGGTGTGTTCCGTTTTGTAAAAGAAATGATTGCTTTTCGCTTTAGGCATCCTGGTTTTATGCGCCCTGAATTTTACACCGGCAGGGGCGGCGCGTATAACGCGATTCCCGATATTACATGGTTCGACGAAGGCGGCGTTTCTATCGACTGGGAAAAGATCGGCTATTATCTGGCTTTACGCCTGATTGGCACAAAAGCCGACACGTTAGCTGATAGGGATGATAATGATTTTTACATTATGCTTAATGCGAATTCCGATCTTAAAAATTTTACGGTCGCCGATCCGCCGCCAAAGAAAAAATGGTTTCGCGCCGTCGATACGGGGCTGTCGTCACCTAACGATATTCTTTTGCCCGGAAGTGAAGAGGCTCTTGCTTCTCAGCGTTCTTTTCCGGTTAAAGCAAGAAGCATAGTAATTTTAATTTCAAAGGAAACGTAAAAAAATGGATGACAGCAGTTTTATTTTTGGCGTTGATCTTGACGGAGTAGTCGGCGATTTTTACGGCGAGATGAGAAAAATCGCCGCCGAATGGCTAAACAGACCGGTTGAATCCCTTACTACCGAAGTTTCTTACGGTTTTAAAGAGTGGGATATCGACGAGTTTGGCGGTTACGACAGATTGCACAGATTCGCCGTAACGCAGCGAAATATTTTCGGCAGCATGGAACCGATTCGCCACGCTCCGGCTATTCTGCGGAAATTATCCAGCAAGGGCATAAGAATCCGCATTATCACACATCGGCTTTTTTTAAAATATTCCCACGCCGCGACAATTAAACAAACAATAGATTGGCTTGACAATTACGACATTCCCTACTGGGACATCTGCTTTATGAATGACAAAGGCGCTGTCGGCGCGCACGTTTATATTGACGACACTCCCGATAACATTATCAGTCTACGCAAGCAGGAATGTAAAACAATTGTATTTAGTAATTCCACAAATCGCGATCTTCCCGGCCCCCGCGCCGAAAACTGGTTTGACGTTGAAAAACTTGTAATGGAAGCCTGCGAAGAATGGAAAACCGGCACTGTGGGGCTCTTTGTTAATTGAGCGCTATTGTTCTTACGACAATTAACGCCAAATGGACACATCCTTCTCTAGCCCTGCGTCTCCTAAAAGCCAATCTCGCTTCTCTTGAATCTCAATGCGAAATAATCGAGTTTGCCCTGCGCCAACCGTTATGTGAAATGACAGCGCCCCTGCTTGCGGCGCGTCCTGGCGTTTTAGGAGTCTCGGTCTCTATTTGGAACCACCTTGCTACGATAGAACTGCTTTCTGCGCTGGAACATCAATGGACAGCGTACGGTGGGCAGAGACCCATAATCGTTTTGGGTGGTCCCGAAGTTTCTTTCTTATCTGATAATGCGGATATTTTTAAGTTTGCGGATTATGTTATTTGCGGAGAGGGAGAAAAAGCATTTTGTATGCTATGTGAAAATATCCTAAATTGCAATCAACTATCCTCTGATCGAGAGGCTTTTTTTACTCCCCATAAAAACCTCTTACAAAATGAAAATAAAATGTTTAGCGCAGGTACGCAAAGCTCTGCCGGCGACATATGGCTGAATTTCCCAAACGGCCACGCCAAAGCGTGCGTCAATCAATGCCAGCCATCCGGAGCTGGCAGGGCTTTGCGTACCTGCGCTAAAGATATGATCTTCAATATGCAAGATGATTTAACTGAGATAAAAACTGCCTATCATCTCTATACGGATGAAGATATTGCGCGGAAATTAATTTATGTGGAATCAAGTAGGGGGTGTCCGTTTGAGTGTGAGTTTTGTCTTAGCGCGGTTAGAGCGAAAGAGCGTGGCGGAGCGGAAATGTTAAAGAAAAGCGATAGAGCGGTAAAATCGGAAAAGCTTGGTGGAGCGGTAGAGGCAGAAGAGCGGGAGGGCGCGGTAAAGGCGATGGAGAGTGGCGGAGCGGTTAGGGAATTTCCGCTTGAAAAGTTTTTGAATGAGATGGATACACTTGTTAATCGTGGGGTGAGGACTTTTAAGTTTTTGGATAGGACTTTTAACGCTAATATTAAACGCGCTGTAAAAATTTGTGAGTTTTTTCTTCGGAAACTGGAGGAGAGAGGGGGAGAGGGATTTGCTCCTTTTGTCGTTCATTTTGAAATGGTTCCTTCGCTTTTTAATAGGGAGTTATGTGAAATACTAGCGCGGTTTCCGCCGGATTCACTGCGGTTGGAAATCGGGGTTCAAACATTAAACCGCGAAGTTTCTGCGCGAATTCGCAGGCCGGGGTGGCGGAATCAGGTTATTAATCCGGAAAAAGAATTGGAAACTATTCGCTTTTTACGGAAAAATACTAATGCTATTATTCATGCGGATCTTATTGCGGGGTTGCCAGGGGAAGACCTACAGTCCTTTGGCATGGGATTCGACCGTCTTTGGCAAGCGGTAAGCGAAGACGGCGACTTGTCTCAAAAGCGCGAAGCGAAAAATCCGCAGGTAGAGATTCAGGTTGGTATTTTAAAACAGCTTCCGGGGGCGCCGATTTCGCGACACAATGATGTGTTCGGTATGCGTTACAATCGCAAGCCGCCTTATGAAATAGAAGAAACTTCATCAATTTCCGAGGTTGATTTACGGCGGGTGAAAAACTTCGCCGCTTTTTGGGAGCGGCTTGTGAACCGCGGAGTGCTTTCTATTGAAAGCAGACTGGTTTTTGAGAAATTTATGGCGCTCTCGGATGGGCTTTTTGAGCATTTCGGAAAAAATTGGGGAATTGATAAGTGGGAATTGATTAAAGTGGCGACTGATATTTTACATGAAAATTTAATCGAAAAGAACTCACAATAAGATTACAAAGAAACAAAGAACACAAAGAGGGAAGAGGTGGTTTTTGTCCGCAATCCAATCGTAAAGCCCACGCCCAGCCCTCGGACAAAAACCCCCTGATTCTCCGACTATCTACTACACGTATATTTGTAGTAAATCTCTAATCTCTCTTGGTTCGTTCTGGTTCGTGTGGTTCGTGGTAGAATAATTTTCCAAAAAAACTTTCAAAAACAGTCAAGCAAAACCGCGAGTCCGCACCCATATAGGGAAAACACTTTTTGAGGAGGCTCAATTATGAGTATCAATAAAAAATTCAAGAGCAGCGTTTTCTCCTTCATCTTCAGCAACCCTGACGTATTAAGAGAACTCTACTGCGCCCTGGAGGGCATAACCCTCACCCGCGATGTCCCTGTCGTCATCAACACCCTTGAAGACATCCTGTACATGGACACTTATAACGACATTTCCTTCGAAATCGGAGGAAAATTGGTAGTCCTGATCGAACACCAGTCCAGCATAAACCCGAACATGGCACTGCGTCTGCTAATGTACATAGGCAGGGTTTATGAAAAAATCATCGATGACAGGAAAATCTATTCATCGGCAACGCTCTCCATCCCAAGACCTGAGTTTTTCGTGCTGTACAACGGCGTAGCCCCGTTCCCCGACGAGAAGATTGTAAAATTATCGGATTTGTTCATAAGCACGGAAGGCACGGAGTTTTCAAAAGTCAAGTTTCCCGCCATGGAACTGGAAGTGAGAGTAATAAACATTAACGCGGGAAAGAACGAACAGATAGCGCAAAAATGCCAAACCTTAGCCCAGTACAGCGCGTTTATATCGAAGGTGAGGGAGTTTCTGAAAGAGGGTATGCCCTTAAAAGAAGCGATGAAAAAAGCCGTGCAATACTGCCGCGAACATGATATATTAAAAGAGTTAATGGAAAACCACGCCAAGGAGGTAATGAGCATGCTGACAACAAAATGGAACTGGGATACCGCGAAAGAGGTTTGGCAGGAAGAGGCTCGCGAAGAAGGCCGAGAAGAAGGCCGAGAAGAAGGCCGAGAAGAAGAACGAAAAGAAATCTTTAAACTTCTTAAGCAGGGATTATCAGTTGATGAAATAGAAGAAAGGTTGAAAAAATAATGGGTTTTCTAACAGCAAAATGGAACTGGGACACTGCGAAAGAAGTCTGGCAGGAAGAAGCCCGAGAAGAAGGCCGAAAGGAAGGTCGAGAAGAAGCTCGCAAGGAAGCCCGCGAAGAAGGCCGAGAGATTGAGCGCAAAGAAATACTTAAGCTTTTTGAACAGGGCTTGTCAGTTGATGAAATAATAGAACGGTTGGAAAAACAATGAGTTTTCTAACAGCGAAATGGAACTGGGACACCGCGAAGAATTTTTGGAGTCCTCTTCTAGCCTGTGTGCGCTCAAAACTCTCCTTAGAATTTTGGTAGGAGTTACAATATCATAAATTAATATTGACAAATTATTATATATATGTTAAAATTAACAAATGTTTAATCTTTTATAGGAGAATATTATGAAAAAATTCCAAAAACTAGCAATTGTAATTGTGTTTTTACTTTGTATTTGCGGGTTCATAGAAAATTGCAATAATAATTCAGAAACGGATTCGGTAACGAGTATTAGGCTAAAATACAATAATAATGAGATAACTGATGATTCGTTTACGGTAAATTTGGAAGACGGTACAATAACATTCACGGCTGACGTTCAAGTGACCGGTAAGGCGTCTAAAAATTTCACGCTCACAAGTTCCGATCTTGATATTGCAACCGTATCGGATAAAACCGTCACTTTGCTTGCGGAAGGGCAGACGACCATTACGGCAACCGCTGAAGACGATTCAACCAAAACCCACGCCATTACATTGATTGTTACAGCACAGGATTCAGTAAAGAGCATTAAACTAAAATACAAAGACAATGAGATCGACGATTCGCTTACGGTAAATTTATCGGATGGTCCGTTGACGTTTACGGCGGATGTTCAGATAACCGGTGGAGCGTCAAAAGATTTCACGCTTAAAAGCTCCAATACTAGGATTGCGACAGTAGCAGCGGATAAAAGAGTTTTTTTAGTAGCAAAAGGTCAGACGACAATTACGGCAACCGCCGTAGGCGATTCAACCAAAACCCACGCCATTACTCTGAATGTATCGGTGGAGTATAAAATTTCCATCACCGGAGGTACGGCGGATATGACAACGGCATTATTAGACCAAACAGTTACGCTTACTCAAGAAATACCACCCGGCAAGATATTTATTGGTTGGACTATTACCCCGGCCAGCGTGCAGATGCTTTCCGACAATTCGTTCAAGATGCCGTCAGCCAATGTCACTGTTACGGGCAACTATGGAGACAACAAACCGTATTATATAACGAATAATTTTGCTGAGGACTCGTCTACAGGGTTTTTGGTGCAATGGCATCATTTTACTGACTCGACGCAGACCTTGCAGTATGTAAACGAGGACGGCAATTTTGAAAATGCGACAACAATAAATGTGGTTGGCGTACCATTTCAAACATTAGGCGTTGTCGGAAATTTTGGGTCCAGGAAGATTTTCAGAGCGAATTTGACCGGGCTTACCCCGAATACTCGTTATAAATATCGTATGGGCAGCCCGGGAGCGTGGTCGGACGAATACCATCTTTTAACGTCAAGTGGAAATGCCGATGATTTTAGCTTTACCGTAGTTTCTGACCCGCAAAGCGAAGAGCACACCGACATGGTTAATGTATTAAACGCGGCCGACGCTTTTGATACAGATAACAAATTCTATCTTATGGGCGGTGACCTTGTAGATGCGATTGGTGGAAGACCGAATGAAATTATTAGTTACACAAATGCGGCAAATGGATTTAACAACAAAAAGCCAATAATCGCGACGCAAGGCAATCACGATACCTATTTTATTGATGGTTCTTCATACCGTTTCGGTGAAGCCGAAGTATTTAACGCTTTTATTACATTCCCCGATAACGGCGGAGACACTCAGGCGAATAAGGCGAAACTAAGTCAAAGCTATTATTTCTATTACAATAAAGTGTTAATTATCATGCTCAATACTATGGCTACGAGTACTGGTACGGGAGGCAACCCCGATTATACAAGACAGGCGAACTGGTTAAAGGAAGTCCTGGAAAAAGACCGCCAAAACCATTTAAGCAGGTATACGATTGTATTTACGCATATCGGTCCCTTGGGAGGCATAGAGAATAGCCGATGGCTGACACCTGAATCCCGCGCTGCATTCGGTAAAATTTACACCGATTACAACGTTGATATTGTCTTTTCCGGCCACGACCATGTGTATGCCCGCTCGAATACCATTAAAATTGGGGGAGATTACTCGCTCACAGCAATGGAATCGGCAGGGAATTTCAATCCTATCTCCGGCGGAACGGTTTTTTCAATCGCCAGTGCGACAGGACCAAAATTTTACGCTATCAGCAAAACAGATACATGGATACCTAAGTATTTCCCGGCAAGAACCGATGAGCAATCACCCGGCGTATTTATAAACGTCAAAGTAACCGCAAGCAAACTCATTGTTACGGCTAAAAAAGTTGGAACACCAGCACCGTTGGATACCTATGAAGTAAGCGCAAAATAAAGATATGCGGCATTTCGCTAAAACCGAAGTGCCGCATACCATGAAATTTATCATTATCTGGATATTACGCCAAAGAACTCACACTAAGCTCACAAAGGTACAAAGATCACAAAGGGGGAAAAGGGGTTTATGTCTGTTATCTTATCGTGAAGCTCATGCTTAGCCTTCGGACAAGAACCCCCTCTTCCTTAGTGTTCTCCGTGTGAAATATTTTCAAAAATTTTTCAAAAACGGTCAAGCAAAACCGCCACCTCGCGCCATATATAGGTGAACCTTCTTTTTGAAGGTTCGGAAAAAATTACTTTTTGGAGGCCACTTATGAAAAATGTGAACAAAAAATTTAAAAACAGCGTTTTCTCCTTCATTTTCAGCAAGCCTGACGTTCTAAGAGAACTCTACTGCGCCCTGGAGGGGATAACCCTCGACCGCGATGTCCCCGTCGTCATCAACACCCTTGAAGACATTCTGTACATGGACATTTACAACGACATCTCCTTCGAAATTGGAGGAAAACTGGTAGTCCTAATCGAACACCAGTCCAGCATAAATCCGAACATGGCGCTGCGCCTGCTAATGTACATAAGCCGGGTTTATGAAAAAATCATCGATGACAGGAAAATCTATTCATCGGCAACGCTCTCCATCCCAAGACCTGAGTTCTTCGTATTGTACAACGGCGTAGCCCCGTTCCCCGACGAGAAGATGGTAAGATTATCAGATTTGTTCATAAGCACGGAAGGCACGGAGTTTTCAAAAGTCAAGTTCCCCGCCATGGAACTGGAAGTGAGGGTAATAAACATAAACGAGGGCAAGAACGAACAGATAGCGCGAAAGTGCCAAACCCTAGCCGAATACAGCGCGTTCATATCAAAGGTGAGGGAGTTTCTGAAAGAGGGCCTGCCCCTAAAAGAAGCGATGAAAAAAGCCGTGCAATACTGCCGCGAACATGATATATTGAAAGAGCTAATGGAAAACCACGCCAAGGAGGTAATGAGCATGCTGACAACGAAATGGAACTGGGACACCGCAAAGGAGGTTTGGCAGGAAGAGGCTCGTGAAGAAGGCCGAGAAGAAGGCCGCGAGGAAGGCCGCGAAGAAGGCCGCGAAGAAGGCCGTAAAGAAGGCCGTAAAGAAGGCCGAGAAGAAGAACGAAAAGAAATCTTTAAACTTCTTAAGCAGGGATTATCAGTTGATGAAATAGAAGAAAGGTTGAAAAAATAATGGGTTTTCTAACAGCAAAATGGAACTGGGACACCGCAAAGGAAGTCTGGCAAGAAGAGGCTCGCGAAGAAGGAATTAGTGTAGGTCTGGCTCAGGGCCGCGAAGAAGGCCGTGAGGAAGGGATAAGTGTAGGTTTGACTCAAGGACGTGAAGAAGGCCGCGAGATTGAGCGCAAAGAAATCCTTAAGCTTCTTAGACAGGGATTATCAGTTGATGAAATAGAGGAAAGGTTACTAAAACAATGAGTTTTCTAACAGCAAAATACAACGGAGACAGGAGGTTCCCTTTATAGTGTATGAATTTTCATACACTCTTTAAATTCTTGTCCGAGAGCTCAGCATTGGCTCTTGGGCAAGAATTCTTCCCAAAACCATAAATTTTTTTTAAACAAAATAAAAAAAAACTTGACAAAAAATAAAAGCGTTATATACTAATATACAGAATAAGATTATCCGGTCCCTGCCCTGTACTTTTTATAATACTCTGTGGTGGACAAAGACCAGATAAAAATTACTAAAACGGCGATTCAAAAAACCGCCAAAAAAAAACGCGCGTTGCGCGTCAAAAAAAATCGTACCTGCGAGGGGACAGTATTCCTATTATAAATTATTTGGAGGAAAGAATGAAAAGAACGATTTTTGTAGTTATGGCAGTACTTGCAGTATTCGCCATTGTAAGCTGCGATAACGGTACAACGACAAAACCGACACCGGAAACATATTCCGTTACCTTTGTTGCCGCAGGTGGAACGCCGACTCCTACTCGGTTAACAGGAATAGCGAAAGATGCTACAATAACACAACCGGCAGCAATGACCAAAACAGGCTATGATTTTGGTGGTTGGTTCAAAGAAGAAGGTTTAGTTAATCAATGGAATTTTGCCACGGACAAAGTTACCGACGATGTAGTGCTATTTGCTAAATGGACACTGACACCGGGACAGGAACCGCCTCCGGAAATTGATTATGCAAGAGCCGAAGAAGTAACCCTTGGTAATGCTTTTTACTTGATTTATCAATTTAAGCTTCCTGCGGGAAAAACAGGTGCTGATTTTGAAAAAGCGCAAGCGTCCTATATGTTATTAGATGAAGACCTTGCCACCGCTACTGCTAGGAATGGCCGTTTAATGGGCAATTACGTGTGGGATGATTTCACACTCTGTACTGGTACGGGCAATGCTGAAGGGCAGAATCTCGCGATTGCGACATACGCAAGTGGTGCCGGAAACAAAAACAACGCGTATATTTTGGATACAGGTAAATTGGGTAATGATACTAACGCAGGATCGCTTGCTACCAAATTGGCGTCTGAGTATGGTATAACAGCCGTAGGTGGTGAATGGTTTAGCCTTTCTTACGACCTTACAGGCGGATCTAAACTTGGCGATTATCTAGTAGCTAATCTTCCGTCAAATTTCACTGGCGACACATTGTTCTTAGGCGTTGGACTTCCTGGCTCCGGTGCGTCTGATTACAACCATTTCTTCATAAGGGATATTAAAATACTCGGTTATGATGAAGGCGTTGAAGTAG
The DNA here is from genome assembly GCF_054786175.1 of Treponema sp. R8-4-B8. NCBI lineage: Bacteria > Pseudomonadati > Spirochaetota > Spirochaetia > Treponematales > Treponemataceae > Treponema > Treponema sp. R8-4-B8. The sequence continues at coordinate 114,118 of NZ_BDHE01000490.1, read as the reverse complement.
CTGGTATACCGCTCTATTTCGTTAAAGACGGAGTAAAATATGCGGCGTATTCAGGCTATACAACTGTTGATGGAAGTAACGGTTATGGCGGAGCGTCCCGCGAACTGTTAGATGGCAGTGTACCCGTAGCGGTAGATTTGACCGCTGTAGATGTTTCCTCTAAAGATATAGTTATAACATTCAACTATAACTTCGGAGCCTACGAAGATGAACCAGAACCTGCCCCATTAAAAACACCTGCCAAAAGCTACGCACCTCTTGGCGCCGATGTTTTCCCGCCAATAGTGATACGTGCTGATACATACGGTTTAGCTTCTTGGAATACAAAACCTGATGGTTCAGGCATTAAAATAACATCAGCTTCTAAGTTAACCGCCAGTACCGTTCTTTACGCGCAATGGGCAGGTCAGATTGATATTACGCTTAATCTTAACTACACAGGCGCTCCGGCTCCCACAGTTGTTACTATCGGTTTTGGCAATTCGTTAGACGATGCATTAGTTAGTCCCACACGGGATGGATTTACCTTCATAAACTGGTATACCAATGCTAATTTTGCCGCAGCAGGCGCTACTGTTGTTAAAGCTAATACACTTTTAGAAGAAACTCAGACCATTTACGCTAGATGGGTAGAAAAAGCGGCGGAAGATTTTGAAGCTCCGCTAGTTGTAACCCTCAATGGTGCCAATAATGGGATGGCAGTTTTAACAGAAGGAAAAACTATTACAATAACAGATGCTTATATACTCAATTCGGCTGGAACTGCGCTTACGAGACAAAGCGGTGTTGATTCAATACGGTTCGGTATTACGTTACCCGCCGATAAAAATTTATTTGCCTATGAAAAAGTTGTCATAGACTATACCTTGACGTTTGCGTCAAGTGTGGCTAGTGCTGCATATCCTGAGACAGTAGATATGGGAGGAGGTAATGGTGTAGTTAACGCTCAAGTTGGTAACCAATACAAAACCCAGATTTTCTATGGCAAAGACACTACAGCTGCTGCTAACAATATCAACTACTTTGACCTTAACGGCACTAACGACCCCGTTCTGTCATGGAATACTATCTCAATCCCTGAAGGAACAGACGGTTTTAGCATCAAGTGTAACCCCTATGGTTTTGGCTCAGGTAAGTCAATGCCAGGTGTAATTACGATCACGATTAATAGCGTTACCCTTGTAGCTTACGCAACTGAATAATTGTAACTGCCTTATCTGACCACTGTTAAAGTGGTCAGATTAGTACCCGCCTGACCACTTACAAGTGGTCAGGTTGGGTTTCATTTAAGAGGAGCCAATACTGGACAAACCTCTTTTTTTCTTGTGAACCCCTTGGCAATAGCCAGGGGATTTTTATATCAGAGGAGCATTAATATGAATAAAAAAACAGGCGTAGCCGCGTTTACCGGTATCATTCTGGCGGCCACGCTTACAGTGGCGCTGATTTTTGCCGCGTGCGCGTTAGGCGGCGCGGAAGACCCGCAGAAAAATCTGACAGATCCGTATATCAGCGTACAGCCGCAAAGCAGATCGTTTTACACGGACGCCTATACCCCGCCCGAATTAAAAATAGAAATTTGGGACTGGATAACCGCGGACGGCTCAATTACATACCAGTGGTATCAATTTGAAGATATCAACGAATATTGTCAAAATGGCGGCAACATCATTAACGGCGCGACAACCGCCAGTTATACCCCCAACATAAGCCCCGCGCCTGGTAAAAAGTATTATTTTTACGTCACTGTCACTAACACCAATAGCGCCGCGTTAGACAAGACAAAAGAAACAATACAGAGCGAAGTGGCAACCATCGCCTTTAGCGCCCCCGGCGACCCATTGGTCCCCGTCATTTACAAAAATCCCGCAGACGCGAATTACGGTTGGGGCCGCTCGTTAAACGCCCTCAAAGTAGAAGCAATGTTGCAGAAAACAAACGAAAACGTCCCCGCGACAGGCACAATTACTTATCAATGGTACTCAAATGATACTCGCAGTATCACGGACGGAACCGCCGTTCCCACGGCGGATAAAGCTTCATTTATGCCCGGTTACGACATACTGAAAATAAATGAAAACTATTTTTATGCCGCAGTTACCAACACCGTAATCTCCGGCACCACTGCAAACCCCATAACAAAAACCGCAGTCGCGTACAGCATTCCCGCGATAGTTAAAATGATCCCCGGCGTTGCACCAGCCATCCCCCGCATAGACTCACAGCCCGCCGACCGTATCTATTTTAACAGTGATACTACAATCGACCCGTTATCGGTAACCGCCGTATCTCCCGATCTAGGAGACTTATCTTACCAGTGGTATTGGAACGCTCCGCCCACGACCGCGCAAGCCACGCTCAACCAGGACGGAACTATTATTGACGGCGCGACAGACGCTACATACACTCCCCCCAAAACACCGGCTAACCGCTTCTATTATGTGGTTGTCACCAATAAAAATGAAGGTGTCACCGGTGATGTTAAAACAGCGTCCATTAACAGCAAAGCGGTACAAGTCCGTATTGCCGACTCCGGCTCCGCGACGGCAAACGCGAATGTCAAAATTCCGACTCCGACTGTCGCCGCCAACCTAAGACAGTATGTCCGTGGTTACGGCGGAATGCACGTCGCCTGGGACAATTTCCCACGGTTGGACGCCGAAGATACCGAATTGATGTATAACCCCGACAAAATGGGTTACAACATACTGCGTATCATGATTAGACCGGATAACATCGACATTAAAAAAACAATGGATGACATGGTTTACGGTTCCTTGCGCCAGTTCTATGCCGACTATTATGAAAATTGTAAAATCGTAAACAAATACGGCGGCTATGTCGCCGCAAGCCCCTGGACCCCGCCTAAAGAATGGAAGAGCAACAACTCGATCAACGGCGGCGGCAACCTAATCCCGTCATACTACCGCCTCTTTGCCAACTACCTGCGTACCTTTGCCCAGCTCATGTACGACAAAGGCGCCCCCATTTATTGTATTTCCATTTCAAACGAGCCTAACTATGTCGCCGGTTACGACGGCTGCGAATGGTCCCCCACCGAAATGAGGGACTTCTGGCTTGAAATTGGACATTTTACGGACGGCGTCCGCGGCTACGGCGGCGGCAAAGAAATTCCCTACGTGTTAACCATGAACGGCGAATCCGCAAATACTCCCTTTATCAACCGCGCCACTCTGGCGGATCCCAAATCACGGGCGGTAGTAGACCTTCTTGCACGCCATATCTACGGCTCACGCACGGACAGTCTGTATAATAACGCCGATGATAAAAAAACATTAACCAGACCCGACGGCTCCTTAACCGAAGTCTGGATGACGGAACACAACATCAACAGCGCCAACGCCACCGGTTACTACAACGACTCAACATGGAACTATGTATGGCGCTACCTGAACGACGTAGACCTTGTTATGCGTATAAACAACGAAAACGCCTTTGTCTGGTGGGCAAGCAAACGCTTCTATAGTATGGTAGGAGACGGACAATTTGGCGCGGCGGAACACGCTCCTCTTCCGCGCGGTTGGGCATTAACCCACTATGCTCGCTATACCACCGACACCACCAGGATTAATTTGCCTAACGGTAGTATAACCGGCACAATTAAAACGGTAGCCGGCACCTCTGTTGATATTGGCGCTACCGAGCGCGGTACTTCAATCGTAAACAACACCACCGACGACATGGACAATATTTCGGTACGCATTACCGCCTATGTGTCTCAGGACGGAAATGAAATCAGCATGGTTATTTGGACGCCCACAAAAACAGACGGTCTAAACGGTTATGAACTTGGTACTGTAAAAATCGATCTTCCCGACGGATTCCTTGTAAAAGGCGTAAAAGCGCACAGGTCAAAAATCACGAGGGTAACTCCGCCTACCGGTGATCCTTATGATCGTTATGATATGTTCCTGCCGGATGACGATACGATAATAAGCGCTGACAGAAAGTCGGCGTATGTAACAGTCCCGCGCAGTCAAATTCTGTCGGTTAAATTTACCAGATAGGAGCGGAAAAACAATGAGAAATGAACGATTAATAATTAGAAATTGCCGCTCCGTCATACTAGCCGTAATTCTTGTGTTTGCGTTAACCGCCACTGTTTTCGCCCAGGAAATAAAATTTTCAGGCGAGGCAAAAAGCGGTATCTACTGGCGGCAGTATCAGAATGAAGGTGAAGACCCTGTTAATTTCGTTATCATGCACAACGCGGACGACGCGGGCAGCGTAGATGACTCGAAAAAAACAGGTACCGCTGGCCGTTTCCGGCTCAACATAGAATATGAAAGTGCCAAAGGTTTCGGCATGAAGACCCGTATTAACTGGGAAAATCTTGCCGACCTCCCGCAGTGGTCCTATGGTTTTGGTTACGGTAATTTTTTTAATAACCAGTTAACGGTCTCTGTCGGCAAACTGGGGTCATCTCCCTGGGGAACCGGCGGGCCGGAAATGTGGAAGGAATTGGAAGTTACCAACATCAACTTTGGCATGAGGACGGAATGGAAACCCGCGTTTTTACCCGGCCTGAACGCCGGCTTTGTACTGAACAATTTTAACGGCGACATGGATCAAGGTTGGGATGTCAGCAAACCGCTTTCACTGTTGAATATCCTGCAAGAATCGGTCATAGGCGTGTCCTATACCCACGACCTGTTCCTTGTCCGTCTGGCATACCGCTTTGACGACCAGGTAGACGCGATACAGGGCAACAAATATAAAGTAGGAGATGTTGAAGTTAGCGGTCAGGGAGAAGACGAATTTATATACCGCCTCGAAGAACGCGTATTAAAAACTTACCTGCCCGGTTTCCAGATTTGGGCAATGGGTCATCTGTTCGGGCTGAGCGCGGAAAATAAAGACATTCAATGGTTCAGAAACTGGCTGTTTATACAGTACGCTCCGGACCTCTTTACCGCGCAGCTTCGCATAGGCTACGACTACATCAACAGCAGAAGCGATTTCTACGTAAAACCGAGTTTTTACTGGAACTTTTTCGACAAACTTCTGAGCGTCGGCTTGTCATTCGCCTACTGTCAGGATTTCGGCACCGGTAAACTCTACGAAGGTTCTCCCTACCGTTATATTGAACTGGAACCCAAAATACAGTTGAACTTTGACAACAACTCGTATATTGCATTTGCGTATAACTTCAGGCAGGAATATCTGCACCCCTGGGCCGGTTTAAAACCGGGAAAAGACCCGCTTAGACAGACGCAGTGGATGAATCTGCGCTTCTGCGTTTATTATTAGGATTAGGAGGCTTTAAATGAAATTAAAAACCAAAACGCCGGTTTTACTGCTTATGGTGATGATCATCGCCTTTGCTTTTATTACCTGCGTAAACCAGGACATAAAAATACTGGGCAAAGAGGCTCTGCTTACCAGCCTGAAGATACAATCTGGCGACGTATATGACACTGCATCAAGCATAGCAGCGCCCATTGCCGCCAGTTTAATGGATTCGGATGACGATCTTTATGGCATCGATTACGACCAGCCGAACACCAACATCGGATGGGTAGATGTCAGAGTAAGAGATAAAGAGACCGATAAAATAAGCGGCCGTATCCGCACGGAACTCAGCCGTGGCGCCACCTCGCAATGGGGCATTGGAACGCGTACAAACCGTCCCGACAAATACTACGACACGCGGGTACCGGCAACTCTTGACAGCGATGAGTACATCTACATCAAAGTTACTTCCGAAGACGGACTAGAAGTCAACTACTACCGCTTCTACGCCAAACTGCTAAGCTGGGCGACCAACCTGCAATACATAAACATTAACAGCCGCGAAGGCAAAGCCGGCGCCTCAATAGATGGCGTAAGCACTGGCGGCAGCGAGTGGGACAAAACAACGTCTGTATGTACAATTTCCATCGGCAAAAAAGAGGGAGAAAACGCCACAATTGTACCTACCACGTTTGACCCCAAAGCGACGGTCAAATATGCCGTAGTAGCCGATGGCACTACTAAACCAACTAATTTCACCCCGTCCGATCAGCAGCTAACTATTGAAGACCAGAATTACCTGTACGTCGAAGTAACCGCAGAGAATCAAATGGACCATGAGTACTTCAAGTTTTTGGTAAGCGTAGGCCGCATAGCCACAATTGCCTCATTAAAATTAAATGACGGAAAAGACGACTTTGAAGTTTATGGTTTGGGTCTGCCCCAAAAAGAATGGGCAAAAGTAGGCATCGGCGAATACAAAACCGCCGACCAGCCCGGTGACGGCTATACCATAAAACTGGAAATGGATGACGAGGACGCGACATTCTCTTGGGACATAATAGCTAACAAAGACGCGGCAGAACCTTCCACTTATAACAGTGCCGCCAAAATCAAATTTATCAACCCGCAAGCTCTGGCTATTAAAGTAAAATCCGCAAAAGGAGTCGATGAGGATACCACCTACTACAAAGTCTACATAACCAATTTAGCCGCGAATATTTTAGAGCATCCCAAACCCGCATGGTATTATAGGGAAGACATTAGAGACGCCGGAGTTCACGCTGATGGTAAGAAACCGGTTGCGGCATTGACCGTTGTATTGGACAGAAATCCGCAAGGACCGTTAGCATACGAATATCAGTGGTATGAATCCGACTCATGGTACGGAACTTATGGAAGACACGGCACGAGCCTTGATGAAAAAAACAACATAACAACCGTAAACGGCGGCCCCGGCCAATACTTCTATCTAGTCCAAGGTGACGAGCCTCCGATAACGCTAAAACCGGACGGATACGAAGCCGCAGACTGGGGTAAATCTCCGGGTGCGTGGCAAGGCGGGCCGGATTCCAACGCGTATTACTGGGCGGATTATGCAAGAGGCGGAGAGCCAATGGCTTGGTCACTTCCCGGAGAGACTAGCGCCACCTATACGCCGCGTATCGACTGGGTAGACGACACATCGAACATGACATTTTACGGAGCTGCCACACAAAACAGTTCATTCCCCAGAAAACCGACTCCACCCAAAGTGAATTTCCTTTCCGGCGCAACAAATGAATCCCGCTACTACTGGGTAAAAGTTACCGACCCCAATACCGGTCTAACCGTAACCAGCGAACGCGCCTTAATCCTGACGGAAACCAACCCGCAAATGGATCACTTCATATTTGACCTGTCTATTCTTCCGAAAAAGAACGTTATTCCCTTTACCAAAAACGGAACCGCCTATGACAACGTGTATAAGATTGATCTAAAGAGCTATCCCTTCCCCGCTGACTTTGAACAAAGAGTTGCTAAATACCAGATTTGTATTGCTCACGCCCAGTACTTCCTGCCTGATGGCCGCCCCTGGACCCAAAACTGGACCCACGGCAACCTCCACTTCGGCTTAGACGACGGCTCACTAACATGGTGGCACAACAACATGGGCGCCAACGGCGGCTCAATCCCGTTACAAGCGCCTCACTCTTCACTAGGCGGCTTAGCAGTAAAACCTGACTGGATAGGCTTCACCCCCTCTGGCGACCCCGCCAAAGGCTTACCGCCTCCCATTAACGCGGCAGGCGATCTGCCCAAAGGCATCTACTCAATGAATGCCACCGAGAAATACCCCGCCGGCGTAGCCCAAGGCTATTTCGCCTCCTTCATTGAACTCCTAGAAGTCCGTTTCTCAACTCCACCGCCTAGCAACTAACAACTCTAAAGTTCAATTAAAATCAGGGCTGTCCGCAAGGGCAGCCCTATTTTTTTAAAAGTAACCACGCAGGGAAGAATAAACCATCGCCTACTTCACCTAACAACCAATAAATAATGTCTAAATAAATAGCCTTTGTATAAAAAAAAAGAGTAAGTACTGTACCACACCCGGCACACCCATGACATATTTGCAATCCCCCTGCAAATTTAACACCATCTATTAACAACAAATTTGCAATCCACCTGCAGCAAATTTGCAATCCCACTGCAACATATTTGCAATCCCACTGCAAATTTACCATTACTGCCATTGACAACAATCCACCCATATAATATACTCAAATTATGTACTATAAAAGAACTCTTTCAAAAGCGTTGAAACAGGCAAGTGATTTTTTTAAGGTTGTCTTGCTTACAGGTCCTCGTCAGGTTGGTAAAACGACTCTCTTTGAACATATTAAAGAGCCTGGCCGTCTCTACATTTCTTTTGATGATGTGGAAATACTTACGATGGCGCAAGAAGACCCGTCTCACTTTTTTGAAAGATTTCCGCCGCCCCTATTAATTGATGAGGCGCAAAAAGCGCCAAATTTGTTTCCTTATATAAAATTTATCGTGGATAAATCAAAAAAGAAGGGACAATTTTGGCTGACCGGTTCGCAGGTTTTTCATTTAATGAAAAATATTTCAGAGAGTCTTGTCGGCCGCGCGGCTATTCTGGATTTGCAAGGGTTCTCCCAAAGCGAAAAATTAAAAGACGTAACGCGGCCTTCCTTTATTCCCGAAATCCCTCTGCAAACCAAAAGGCCGATTTGGTCAACGCTAAAAACATTTAACGAAATTGTAAGAGGTTCCTTTCCTCAATTGTTCGACGGCACGCCTTCTACGTTGTTTTATTCGTCTTATATCCGCACCTATATCGAACGCGATGTGCGTGAAATTATTAAAATTACAAACGAACACGCTTTCTTAAAGTTTTTAAAAATCATTGTGGGAAGAACTGGGCAAATCCTGAATTATAACAATGTCTCCAGCGACATAGAAGTAAGCGTCAACACGGTTAAAAGCTGGGTTTCCGCTCTGGAAACGTCGGGTCTGATTTATCTCCTGCCGCCATATTCCCGCAATTTGAGAAAACGCGCCATAAAAACGCCAAAACTGTATTTTCTGGACACAGGTTTGTGCTGTTACCTGATGGGTATCACAACCGGTAAAATGGCTATGACCCATCAAATGAGCGGGGCGTTATTTGAAACCTACGTGGTATCCGAAATCCTAAAATCCTACTGGCATAACGGCGAGCGCCCCTTCGCGTATTTTTACCGCGACATGTCTCAAAATGAAATTGATCTGATATTAGAAAAAAATGGCAAAGTGTGGCCGATTGAAATAAAACAAACCTCAACCCCCAACTCAAGCATGGTGAAAGCCTTTAACATTCTCTCCGATCAAAATTGCGGCAAAGGCGCCCTTATCTGCACAGCCAATAAATTCATCCCTATGAGTAAAGACGTAAACATCGTCCCGGTAAGTTATATTTAGAATGTCAAAAATTACAGAAGTTATCTCTTCTCCCCCTCCGTGAAACTCCGTGTCCTCCGTGGTTAAAAATTCTTCCCGCCTTGTCCCCAGTCTAATCCCCAGTAAAGCCCAAATCCCCTTTCTCCCCCTCCGTGGTTATTTTTCAAATCCATGCTAAAATAACCCCATGTCCAGAACATTCGTCTACACAGCCTTAGTCCTCAGAAATCGCCCCTGTGGTGAATCCAACAGCGAAGTAACCCTCCTCACGGCAGAGGAGGGCATAATAAAAACCACCGTATTCGGCGGCCCAAAAAGCAAATTACGCGCCCATTCAGCGCCGTACAATTCCGGTAAAGTTTGGATATACCGCGACAAATCAAAAGACTACGCTAAAATCACAGATTTCGACATTCAATCCTGGCGGTCAGGCATTAGAGAACTCTACGAAAGAACCATGGCCGCCGCTGCCATCGCGGAAACAATCCTCTCCACCCACGGCGGCGGCGGTGAATGGTCAGCCGCGTTAAACCTAGCGACAGAAACCCTAGACACCCTAGAAACCGCCAACGAAGAATTATGCCAAAGATTACTGATACACTTCCTATGGCGCTGGTCAGGCTTTTTAGGAATACAGCCCCACCTAGAAACCTGCGCCGCCTGCGGCAAAGACGCAGACAATAGCATAGCAAAAAAAAGCAACGCTAACAATAAAATCGCAGGCGACAGCGTAGCAAGCAATACCGTATCAAGTAACAGCGCCTCAATTAAAACCGCCACAGACGGTAACACATTTTGGTACAGCGCCCGCGAAGACGCCGTATTTTGCGGCAATTGCGCCGCCACAAACCGGCAAGATCTCTTGCAACTTAACCCCGGCAGCCGCCGCTGGCTATCCGTCGTTAGCGCGTTAGAGGCGGCGCGGATACACCGTTACTCGATGGACACCAAATCTCTCAACGAAGCCAAATCCCTAACAACTGCCGTCCTAACCAGCGCCATCGGAAAACGGTTAAACAGCTGGGATTGGTGAAGATATATTTGACAAAACATCTAAATGTGGATAAAATGTGATAATAATTTTTTGGAGGAATTTAAATGCCGGTAATAAGAAAAAGCGCTGATTTATTGAACTCTTACAGTGAAATTTCTGACTTTTGCCATAAATACAGGGAACCAATTTTCATAACAAAAAACGGCGCAGGGGATCTTGCCGTAATGAGCATAGAAATTTATGAAGAAATTATCGGGAAAAGAAAATTGTACAATTTATTAGATGAGGGATTAAATGATATAAAAAACGGCGATATTTTATCTGAAGAAGAAATGGATAATTTTTTAGATTTAATATAGAAAATATGTACAAACTAAATTTTGCCAAACATTTTCAAGAGGACGTAAAATCCACAATAAATTATATTAAAGACACATTACAAGCTCCGGCCGCATCTGAAAGATTAAAGGACGAAATAAAAAAGACTTATAAAAATTTAAAACAAAATCCATTTATGTTTCCTGTAGTACCAAATGATGAATTAGCATCTATAGGTTTTAGATTTACAATGGTAAAGAACTATATGTTGTTTTACATTGTTGAAGAAAACCAAATTAGTATTATTAGATTCTTATATGGACGTAGAAACTGGATAAATATATTAAAAGAAACAAATATATAATATTGACACCCCTGACAATCTTTAATACAATAAAACAATGAAAACAGCGATAATATATTATTCCCTTAATGGGAACTGTGCCTTCGTAGCGGAAGAAATTAAAAACAATTTAAATGCAGATGTAATTCAATTACACGTAAGAAGCGAAAAAAAACGCTGGGGGCCGTTTAATTTTTTATGGTGTTGCGGACTAATGTTCTCACATAATAATCCACCGCTTAAACCATATACGTTTGATCCATCAGCCTATGATTTAATAATCCTTGGAGTTCCCGTTTGGGCATCGTCTCCCGCGGCCCCGATAAAAACCTTTATTACCCAAACAGGCATAACCGGCAAAAAAATAGCTCTCTTTGTCTGCCACGCCGGCGGCAAAGGCGACTCCCTGGAAAAATTCAAAGCCCTGCTCCCCAATAATGAAATAGTCGAAGAAGCGGATTTCATCAGCCCCGCCAAAACCAAAAGCGATAAAATAAAAAAGCAAATCGCGTATTGGGCAAAAAGACTTAGTACTGTATAAATTTATTGAAAAAGACTCTCACAAAGAACATAAAGTAAGAGGAGATCACAAAGAAGAATCAGGGGTTTCTGTCCGTTATCTTATCGTGAAAGCCCACGCTTAGCCTTCGGACAAAAACCCCCTTTCCCCTCTTCGTGATCTTTGTACCTTTGTGATCTTTGTGTGAGGTCTTTCCAATAAAGTCCATTGTAATTTTTCATTTTTTACTGTATCTTAAAGTCAGATGAAATGGGACAAAAAAGACATACCCCCTGACCAGGTAAAGGAAATTTCTACAAAATACGGCTGTGATCTGCTAACCGCCTCGATATTTGCGCGGCGCGGCTTTAAAACAGGCGAAACAATCCGATACTTCCTTGAAGACGACATCACCTCCCTTCGCAACCCATTTGCCATGGATGGAATGGAAGACGCTGTAGAGCGCATCCTAGCCGCGAAAGAAGAAGGCGAAAAAGTCCTAGTATTTGGCGACAGCGACGTTGACGGCATTACAGGAACCGTCCTTCTCGCCGGATACCTTGAAAGCATAGGCATAGACGTAACATGGCGCATCCCCACAGGCGATGAATCTTACGGACTCTCCCTCGACGCCGTTGAAAATTTCGCCGCCAAAGACGGCACATTGATAATTACCGTCGATTGCGGCATTTCGCGCTTTGCCGAAATTAAAAGAGCAAACGAACTTTCCATCGACGTTATCGTAACGGATCACCACGAGCCGCAGGAAGAACTGCCGCAAGCCCTTGTCATCGTCAATCCAAAACTAAAAAATTCAACATACCCATTCAGAAACCTCGCAGGTTGCGGCGTAGCGTTTAAACTTGTATGCGCCCTTCGTTTCGCGCAGACAAGCGAACTTTACGGCCAGCAAATCTGTCTGTTAAACACAAGACCCGTAAATGACGCGTGGATCATTGAAATCGCAAAAACACGAAACCTCATCGTAGTTGATACGTTAATCGAAACAATTGTTCCGGGAATGATATCGATTAGCGAGACGCGCCTTCCTGCTTTTCTTGAAGGGCAGAACATACTTTGTTGGGATGCCGCCTTGCATAAACAAACATTCGCGAAACTTTTTGGCAAGGGCGTTGAAATTGGAATGATGGACATTTCACAGCAAATTGGAAAAGAGATACCGCAAACCGCGGGCGCAAGTTTACTGCGAATAAAAGAGCTTTCAAAAATCGCAAAATACAGCGACAGGGAATTAAGCGAGCTTGACGTATTTGTAAATCTGTTCACCTCTTATGCGCGGCTAAAAGAAAAAAACGCGCAGGACGCGGAAAAAGAAACCGCCGACATACAGCTTGCCGCGCTTGGAACGATAGCGGATATTATGCCTCTGTTAGACGAAAACCGAATAATTGTGCGAAGAGGGATTGAAGCCCTAGAAAAAAAACCGCGCCCCGGCCTATCCCAGCTTATTCAAAAACTCGATCTTGCCGGCCGCCACTTTGACACAAAAGATATTTCGTGGAAACTCTGTCCCAGTATTAACGCTGCCCGCAGAATGGGAAAAGCCGAAACAGCGGCTGCCCTGTTTTTTGAAAAAGATTTATTAAAAAGGGAGCGCCTTGCCAGTGAATTGGCGTCTATGAACGAAAAACGCAAAGACATGGAAGAAGAAATCTGGGCGATAATCGAATCCATGGCGTATAAAAGTTTTGACGAATATGAAAAAAAGTTTGTCATGGTTTACAGCGAAAAAATCAACAAAGGCGTTACAGGACTGATGGCGCAACGCGCTTCACGATTATTCAATGTTCCCGCAATGGCAATTTCCATAGGCGATGAAATTTGCACAGGCTCAATCCGTTCAACAAGGGGCTACAACGTTCAAATTTTGTTTGAACAGTGCGGTAATATTTTTATCGACTGCGGAGGCCATCAGGCTGCTGGCGGTTTCAGTATTGTTATGGAAAACTGGGACATTTTTATGGAGCGTTTAAAAAAAGCGATAAACGCCATTGAATTTGCCGAACAGCCTGACGAAGAAATTTTGCAAATTGACGCGGAGCTGCCCCATGATTATCTTTCTCCCGATATATTAAAATTAGTAGACAGATTTGAGCCTTATGGCAATGAGAACGACCCGCTTGTTTTTATGACAAAAAAAATTACGGTTAAGGACATTAATTTCATTGGAAAACCGGACGCAAAACACGTTAAAATGACGCTTGATGCCGGAAAATATAAATGGCCCGCCCTTTACTGGCAAAGCGCAGATCGCGTAACAAAAAGAGAATTCGGTATTAACGACAAAGTTGACATTGTTTTTAATATAGCCCGTGATTATTACAAAGGCAATGAAACGCCTCAAATAATGATTTTAGATTTAAAAAAGAGCGAGTAGAAATATTTATGAAAAAGCACGTAATAATTCTTATATTTATCAGTTTCATGCTCTTAACCTGCGCCGGACAGCCTGTTGTTTCGGCCCAGATAAAATATGCGTTAGTTCCTGAATCTCCGCGTCCCGGAGACCCAATGTCAATCGGCACAAACGCCTATGTAAATGAAGCTGTTATTTTTGTAAACGGAAAACAAGTTGCAAAAGCCGCATTTTTTCCCGTTCCCGCTGAGAATGGCAAGCCTGGCTTTACAGCGGCCATTATAACCATCCCTTCCACAGTTAACTCGGAAAATGTGATTCTCAAATTAAACAATCCAGACTGTACTGTTTTTGAAATTCCAATAACATTAACGCCAAGAGATTTTCTCTCCGAGACGCTTGTACTCAATCCGTCTCTTACAAAATTAGTCGGAGAGTCCACACCTGAAAAAACAAGGGAGTCTGAAAAACTATGGGCAATTTTATCTACTACCGGAAAAGAAGTTTACAATCCGGGCAAACTTGTCCTTCCCGTAACATCAACAAGAAGAACCAGTCTTTATGGAACACGCAGAATTAATCAGTATTCAGACGGCAGAAAAGTAACATCTATTCACGCGGGAGTAGATTTTGGAGTACCGAAAGGTACGGAAGTCCGCGCTTGCGGCAGGGGAAAGGTCGTATTTTCAAGAATGAGGATACTCACGGGTTACACTGTAATTATCGAGCTTGCGCCCGGAGTTTATTCTTCGTATTACCATTTAGACAGCGTAATCGCGCAAGAAGGTTCAATGGTAGAAGCCGGAGAAATTGTCGCTTTGTCAGGTTCCACGGGGTTTGCGACAGGCCCCCATTTACATTGGGAACTCCGTGTAAGCACGGAAAACACGGATCCCGACATACTTGTCGAGCGCCCTCTTCTTGACAAAGACGTATTAATAGGTAAACTATTTTATTAGATATTACAAACCTGATTTGGGAAGGAGGTGATTTAATTGGCGCACATTGTAGTTGATGACAGCGAGATGCTGGAAAAAGCTATCAAACGTTTTAAGCGTATGGTAGAAAAAGAAGGCATCATCCGCGAATTCAAAAAGCGGGAGTACTATGAAAAACCTTCTACCATCCTAAACAGAAAAAAGAAAGCAAACGCCCGAAAACTGGTAAAAAGAAACCGTAAAGGCAAAGGTGAGTACTAAGAGTTTATTTCGCCTGGCCACTTTTAAGTGGTCAGGAATTATTCTTTCAACACTAATTTTAATTTTTTCCTCATGCGCGACAACCTCTCCCGTAAGCTCGGCAAAAGAAACTCCTTCCCTTTTTACCACAGTCGAAAATATTCAACCGCAGTGGCAGGTATTCACTAACGGCATTGATTATTTCCATGGAAAAATTTCCTCTCCCGCGCTTGAGTTCCACGCGCTAAAAATCGATCTTTCCGCGCAAAAAATTGACATCGTTGTTAAAGGCGGCGCGTATAACGAAAACCAAACTCTAAGCAATAAAGTTTCCAGTTTTGCGCGCGACAATAATCTTCTAGTAGGCATTAACGCCGTTCCTTTTGATATTGTCTCTTCAAAAGAAGGAAAGGTTATTAAAAACATTGGCATAGTAATTTCAAACGGAAGGATAATCGCGCCCGCCAACCCAAGCTATGACGCGCTTGTTTTTTACAAAGACGGTAAGGCCGCCATTGTAGCTCAATCCGCGATTAACTCCGTTGAAAACATAGAAAATGCCATAGGCGGCTTTTATAAAATATTAACCGGCGGCGAACCAACGCAAAGAACGCATGACAAAAAAGCCAGCCATCCGCGAAGCGCGGCGGGAATTTCACAAGACGGAAAATACCTGTACCTAGTCGTAATTGACGGCAGAAGAGCGGGAAGCATCGGCGCGACGGAAGAAGAGACGGCTCTGCTTTTACGCTCTCTAGGTTCATGGGAGGCGCTAAACTTTGACGGCGGCGGCTCAACCGCTCTTGCGCTGCGTTTCGCTGACGGCAAAATAAGAGTAGTAAATACCCCCATCCACAGCGGCATCCCCGGACAAGAACGCGCCGTAGCAGGCTGTCTTGGAGTGAGATTGAAGGAATAGTTCGAAAGGATTCACACAAAGCTCACAAAGAGACAAAGATATTTCTGTCCGTTATCTTATCGTGAAACTCACGCATAGCTTTCGTACAATAACCCCTTTCCCTCTTCTTCGTGTCCTTCTCTTCCTTTGTGTTCTTCGTGTGAACTCTTCTTGCATAGTTCCCTAATTTTTAATTTTCATGTAAAATGCCTATATGTCAGAATTAACAGAGTATACAGGAAAGGCGACGATGGAGAAAATCACGTCGCTGGCGAAGCGGCGGGGGTTTGTTTATCAGTCGTCGGAAATTTACGGAGGGCAGAACGGGGCGTGGGATTACGGCCCGCTCGGCATTGAATTGAAGAACCGCATTGCTGGGGCGTGGTGGAAGGAAATGACCCGTCTCCACGACAACATCGTGGGGCTGGATGCGGCTATCTTGATGCACCCCCGAACATGGGAAGCGTCGGGACACGTTGAAAACTTTACCGACCCATTGGTCGATTGCAAAAAGTGCAAATCGCGTTTTCGGGCGGATCAAATCCCGCAGGAAAATCTTACTGCGAAAAAATGTCCCGATTGCGGCGGCGAGTTGACCGACACCCGCAAGTTCAACCTGATGTTCAAAACCCACATCGGTCCGGCGGAGGACACGGCGAGTATCATTTACCTTCGTCCCGAAACCGCCCAAGGCATTTATGTCAATTATAAAAATATCATTCAGTCCAACAGAATGAAAATCCCGTTTGGCATCGCGCAAATCGGCAAGGCCTTTCGCAACGAAATAGTTACCAAGAACTTTATTTTCCGCACCTGCGAATTCGAGCAGATGGAAATGCAGTATTTTGTAAAACCCGGCACGGACGAAGAATGGTTTTCCGAATGGCGCAAACAGCGTTGGGCATATTACGAAAAACTCGGCGTTAAGATGGATCATCTGCGCTGGCATCAGCACGGACCAGACGAGCTTGCACATTACGCGAAGGACGCTTACGACATCGAGTACCTGTTCCCGATGGGCTGGCGCGAGCTTGAGGGCGTTCACAACAGAACCGATTACGATTTAAAACGTCATACCGAATTCTCCGGCAAAGATATGCAGTACATCGATCAGGACAACAACAACGAGCGTTACATTCCCTACATCATCGAAACTTCCGCCGGTCTTACCCGCAACCTGTTAATGATTCTCTGCGACGCCTACGACGAGGAGCAAGTCGCCGAAAAAGGCAACGATGACGATTGGAGAACCGTCCTGCGTTTCCACCCCGATCTTGCGCCGGTTACTGTCGCCATTCTCCCCTTGATGAAAAAAGACGGTCTTGCGGAACTAGCGCAGGACATTCGCGCGGAACTGAAAGAAGACTACGCCACCGATTACGATCAAGCAGGAGCGATTGGCAGGCGTTACCGCAGACAAGACGAGGCGGGCACTCCCTTCTGCGTCACCGTGGATTACCAGTCCAAAGAAGACGGCACTGTCACCCTGCGTTTCCGTGATTCAATGGAGCAGGTTCGCGTCCCTAAGGCGGAACTTGCCGCAAGGCTGCGTCAGGAGATTAAGGCGTATAAGAGGGGAAAATAGTTCGAGAAGAGTTTCACACAAAGGACACAAAGAAGAAGCGGAGAAAGTTGGATTATGCAGTTGCAAGATCGGCGTGTTCTATGTTGACGGTTTTATGTGCGGTATTGTTGCGTAAGGCTTCTTCTGGTAGGCACAGTTCATCATATTCACGCATTTCTGCTTCTGAAATAATTCCTAATCTAAATTCGGCAAGTGCGACTTCATGTACTGTTTTCAACATATCGCTTTCGTATTTCATTCTAAACCTCCTCAGTAATTTCAATAAAAGTTCCGTCTTTCAAAAGGTCTCTTATTTGTTCATCCGTAATTGAAAGCTGTTTTTTTGCACCTGCCTTAAACGCTTTCAATTCTTTATTGTTTATGTTGTCTCTGTCAGACTTGGAAAAACCATACACAAAAAAAGTACGAAACTCATTCCTAAAGTACACTATAACACGATGTCCGCCCGATTTCCCTTCTCCTTGTCTGGCTACTCGTACCTTATATACATCGCCCCCCAGATTTGCATCCGCTTGGTCTGCCTCAAGTTTATCGACAATTTCCAGTAATTCATGGTCTGTAATGCCTTCCTTGCTCGCAAAACGGCTGAACCCTGTATATTTGAAAACCCTCACTTTTAAATAATAACAATAAAATAGCCGTGTTTCAAGGATAATTTGGAAAGTATACTCAAAAATGAGTAGAACATCCCTTCCTCAAAATATACAGATACAATTATATCATTTTTTATTATTGAATTTATCTGTAAAAGCTTTCTCTACCACTTCCGCCACAACTTGCACAATGTTTTTTTGGCAGTCGTCTGATACAGCCGTTCAATGCTTTCGTGTATCAGTTTATCAATATTTTTTGCCGCTACCTAATAAAGCCGTTCCATTTCTTCGGGGGGAGAAAGCGGGTTTATAAACAATTCATAAATCTCTATACCCAGAGCATTAGCCATACATAATAATAAAACTTTAATATTGATTGACAAATAATGTACAACATCATATAATGATGAAATATATTATTTATTGTGGTGTTTTTGGGAAACATCAGTGTAAATTAAGAAAATTAAAAGGAGTTTCGTATGAAAAACTTGAAATCAAATGTACTAAAATTGCAAAGTATTTTAGCAACGCAAATCCGTAAGATTTGCGTAATCGCCCTTGTTGCAGTAATCGGGTTTTCATTGGCGGCTTGTGATTTCATTGGCGGCGATGACGATGACAACAACAACGTCAACATATCGCTTAACGGCGCATGGAAGCAGGACAGCAGCGGAACTATTACTACTATTGTTGACAGAGACGGTTTCATTACCCAGATTAGCGGAGCTTGGCAATCAGTAAAGAATGCTGGTAACATTACTATTGGCAGCAAGTTTTTCAGGAATATTACAAAAACGGGAAACAATACATGGTCATGCGAGACGCTGATATATAATACATCTACATTCGCGACTTCATGGACTAACAGTACAATTACACTGTCCGCTAACGGTAAAACATTTACTGAAAATATCCCAAGTCTTAATAATCTGATTGTTACTTATACCAAACTGGACAACAATTTACTTAACGGCGCATGGAAGCAGGACAGCAGCGGAACTATTACTACTATTGTTGACAGAGACGGTTTCATTACCCAGATTAGCGGAGCTTGGCTATCAGTAAAGAATGCTGGTTACATTACTATTGGCGACAAGTTTTTCAGGAATATTACAAAAACTGGAAACAATACATGGTCATGCGAGACGCTGGTATATAATACATCTACATTCGCGACTTCGTGGACTATCAGTACAATTACACTGTCCGCTAACGGTAAAACATTTACTGAAAATATCCCAAGTCTTAATAATCTGATTGTTACTTATACCAAAGTGCAGTAACGAAAAGTAAGGTATATTCAACAGTGTCTGTCACCACTTTTCGGTAGTAGTCAGTAACAACTAAATGTTTACAAAAGACCTCTCGCAAAGGCGCGAAGGCGCAAAGGTTGTTGTTTGTGAGATTATCGTTTTTCCTTCAAGATTTGTAGTTAAACTAATATATTTAGATCAATAATGGGTTATCGGACAGGAACTTTGCGTCCTTTGCGCCTTTGCGAGAGAAAATTTGGGAACAATGCTTTGTAAAGTTTTAGATGTTACTGACTAGTAGCGTACATTGCCTTGCAATATACGCTATGGGTAGTGTGGAAACGCAATGGAACTTAAAGCGTAATTTTTTTACGAGCGTTAAAGATATATTTAAATAATCTTTCTCAAAATATCAGGATGGTTTTGAGCGTCTTCCAACATTCGTGCCATAGCCGAAGTATACCCTTCGCCAAGGGATTTCCACCATTCAAGGGATTTTTTCGATATTCGTAATGTGCAGGGTATTTTTTTCCTGTTTTCTGAATTGATTTGCTTGAATTCGGCTAACTCTTTTTCGGTAAGGCGTGGAGCGTCATCTGAGTATTTTATAGGCTTTTTTTCAGCAAGCCTAATCTCTTTAATTTGCGCTTTAGTTGGCTTTTGTCCAGCCTTCAATGTTTCTTTTACCATTATATACCCTCCGTTCGTTTTCATCCGCCACTCTGGCAGAAATAAGACGAATAGTCTCTCCTTGTTCTGAATACACAACAAAAAGAACTTTATCCACAATACCTATCGTTTGCCATCTATCTTCCTCTTCACTATGGGAAGAATCATATCTTTCCCAACGTTCTTTATCGTTGAATACAAATTTTGCAGTAGAAAAAGATATACCATGTTCTTTACGGTTTATCTTGTCTTTTTTGGGGTCCCATTCAAAGTCCATTTTTACCCTTAAAACTATGTTACATTATGTATTATATTTTGTCAAGTATTTTTACATTCTATAATATAACATTTCAGTATATGCAACAGTGTCTGTCACCGCTTTTCGGTAGTAGTCAGTAACATCTAAAACTTTACAAAGCATTATTCTCAAATTTACTCTCGCAAAGACGCAGAGGACGCAAAGGACGCGAAGTTCCTGTTCGATAACCCATTATTGATCTAAATATATTAGTTTAACTACAAATCTTGAAGGAAAAACGATAATCTCACAAACAACAACCTTTGCGCCTTCGCGCCTCTGCGAGAGGTCTTTTGTAAACATTTAGTTGTTACAGACTAGTAGCGTACATTGCCTTGCAATATACGCTATGGGTAGTGTGGAGACGCAATGGAATAGATGACATTATTATTGCATTATCTATTCAATATGTAGTAAAATAAAACATGTGGATAACTACTGCCACCGCCTTTGGAATTATAAACATCATTGACATAATTAAGAAATGGATTGGAGGTTGAAAATGGTTATTCAAATTATCACGACAATAGGTCTTTTTGCTCTGGCAGGGTTTCTCTGGTATATCTACTTTAAATCTCGTAAAAACGCAAGGTCACAAAGTCCGAATACCTGATACCCAAATTCTTCTTCGTGTCCTTCTCTTCCTTTGTGCCCTTTGTGAGAGTATTTGGAGAAAAATATGTCCTTTCTAACCATCTGCCTTAATCCCACTCTGCAAAAAACCCTACGCTTTCCCTCAATATATCCAGGGACTGTGAACAGGACGGGAGTACATCGCCTTGACGCAAGCGGCAAGGGGGTCAATGTTACCCGTGTTTTAACTCAACTTGGAAAAAAAGCGGTGCATCTTACGCAACTTGGCGGCGACATGAGGGCGCTGTTTCTTTCGCTCTGCGATAAGGACGGGCTCTCCGTGCAGTGGGTCGAGAGCGATAGCCAAATCCGTTTTTGTTACACTTTGCTCTCCGACGCAAGCGGCACTACCGACGCAGATGGCACTGTTACGGAATTGATTGAAGAATCGGAAGCTGTTAGCGCCGGAACTGAGGGGCGGCTGTTGGAAAAGTTTGATGATATTCTTGCAAACAGCGCAGACTTGAGTTGGGTAATAATTTCCGGCACGAAAGCGGCGGGATTTTCTGACGCTGTAATTCCCGCCATGACGCAAAGAGCGAAACAGAAGGGGTTAAAAGTTATTCTCGACGTAAAAGGAAAAGATTTAACGGAAAGTTTGAAATACCAGCCGGACATTGTGAAGCCGAATCTTTTTGAATTTGCCGCCGACTTTGCGCCTGAGTTAATCAAGAACAACGAGTTGATAACGATTGATGATGTGGCAAAGGATAGGATAAAATCTGCTGTATTGGACATGGCGCAAAAACACAACTGTGGCGTTATCCTTACCAACGGCAGCCGGAAGATTATCGCGGTAAATGCGAATGACTATTTTGAAATTGAAGTCCAGCCTGTGAAAGCGGTAAATTCCACCGGCTGCGGAGACGCATTTACCGCCGGACTTGCCGCCGCACTAGAACAAGGAGCAAGCTTTTGCGAAGCGATTCGCGAAGGGTGCAGATGCGGCGCGTTGAATGCGGCGCTTGAAAGGCCGGGGGTTGTGCGGTGAGGTGGATTAGTGAAAAATGCCTTTGTATTTATGCGATTCTTATGGTATATTTAACCATATAGGGAGACGGTTATATGGTAACAATGACTACGGAAAGGCGTGTTCTTAATTGTCGGGAAGTAGAAGCCGAATATGACGGGCGTTGGGTTTTATTCGACAAAAGGGACTTCCCGCCTGAGGATGACACGGGATATGTAGTAGCCTATGGCGACGGAACACCCGAAGATCGGGAAGCTCTAAGGGATATTAACCACAGCAAATATCACGGCAAGGTGCTTTTAATGAAAGGATGGATACCCAAAGATGATATACTCGACAGTGGCATTATCGAAATTGTTTGAGCATCGCTACAAATTCGATGCGAAAGTTTATAATATCCAGAAAAAAGATTTTGAAGAGGTTACTATATTTTTAGATACCGGCTGTTACAACACAATGATTCCAAGACACCTCGCGGAAAAATCTGGACATTCTTTGGGGTTTATGATGAGATACAGCCTCGGCGCCAGTCTTATTGAAACAGAGGCGTTTTCCATAAATAAAATTATGATCGGGGATTTAGTCCTTGAAAAAGTTCTTGCGTTTGCGGGCAATTATAAGGGCGGTCAGGAAGATGACATTATCCTTGGAACAAATGTAATTAACAACTGGGAAATGATCATAAGCAAAAAAGAGCATAAATTTCAATTCCGTGAGAATCCGCCTGACAGTATTCCAAACAAGGCAAATATCTATCAGAATTACTTTAACAAAGAAGGTAATTACATCTACGTCCAGAATAACTAAGCGCAATTAGCTGTACCGAGACATTAACCTCCGCACTCCACGACTAGGAGTGTGCAGGTTATTTTTTTAGCAATACCCATTTTTTTCCTTTTATGATACTATCTTTTTATGACAAATACTTTAACCAATATTTTTACCTCTCTCAAACAAGCGCAGACGAAGCTGGCGGAACAGAACCGCGCGAGTAAGGACAAGGCTCTTGCCGCCGCCGCCGCCGCTATCGACAGCGACAGGGTTGCCATTCTGCAAGCAAATTCGCGCGATGTGGAACAGGCGCGAAACGGCGGCATGAAAGAGGCTCTTGTTGACCGCCTGCTTCTTAACGACAAGCGGATAGACGGCATTATCGAAGGGATCGAAATCGTCATAAGACAGGAAGACCCGATTGGCAAAGTGCAGGCGGGGTGGACTCTTCCTAACGGTTTGCAGATTGATAAAGTTACCGTCCCCCTCGGCGTTGCCGCCATTATTTACGAATCGCGTCCCAATGTTACTGCTGACTGCGCCGCCCTTGCATACAAAGCGGGCTGCTCAATACTCTTACGCGGCTCTTCTTCCGCGCTTGAATCCAACAAGGCGATTGTTAAGGCTATCAAAACGGGGCTTGAAAGCGGCGGCGGAATTGCGGATGCTGTCGCTCTTGCGGAATCCGGTAACAGAGACGAAATTGACGAGATACTGAAAGCTCGCGGTTACATCGACGTGGTTCTTCCACGGGGTGGACATGAGTTAATCCGCAGAGTTGTAGAAAACGCGCGTATCCCTGTAATTGAGACAGGGGAAGGCAACTGCCACATTTATGTTGAGCCAAGCGCGGACATGAACAACGCTGTAGAAATTATCGCTAACGCAAAACTGCAAAAACCCGGCGTTTGTAATGCCGTGGAAACGATACTTGTACACAAAGACGCTCTCACCTCTCTTATGCCGAAAATGGCGGCGGCGCTTGCGGGAAAATGCGAACTGCGTTGTGACGGCGCGTCAAAAGCCGCTATCGGCGCTATGCCTTCTGCCCTTGTTCTTAAAGACGCGGTTGAAGAAGATTGGGCGACCGAGTTTCTCGATTACATTCTCGCCGTAAAGACGGTTTCATCATGCGATGAAGCAATCGCGCATATCAATCGGTACGGTACTAAACACTCGGAAGCGATTCTTACCAACGATTTAAAAGCGGCAAATGAGTTCCGCTCAAGAGTAGATGCGGCTTGCGTGTATGTCAACGCTTCCACCCGCTTTACAGACGGCGGACAATTTGGCTTTGGCGCGGAACTTGGAATCAGTACTCAGAAATTTCACGTCAGAGGACCGATGGGTCTTGAAGCGCTTACAACGATAAAGTACCTTATTAACGGCAACGGACAAATACGG
The DNA here is from genome assembly GCF_054786175.1 of Treponema sp. R8-4-B8. Lineage (NCBI taxonomy): Bacteria > Pseudomonadati > Spirochaetota > Spirochaetia > Treponematales > Treponemataceae > Treponema > Treponema sp. R8-4-B8. Next base: position 90,140 of record NZ_BDHE01000490.1, on the reverse strand, counting down.
GGTTAAAATGATTTCTAAACTTATAGCTGACGCGCGAAAAATAATTATCAAGATTGGCTCAAACACGCTAGCCGGCAGTAATGGAAAAATCAATTCACAGTTTCTTTCAGAGTTTGCACAGCAGACTGCGGCGCTCATGAAAAAGGGCAAACAAATTGTCGTTGTCTCATCAGGCGCACAGGTGGCGGGTCTTTCTACAATGGACAAGTGGGCGCGAAAAAAAGACATTCACTACAGGCAGGCGTTGTGCGCGGTCGGGCAGGTTGAGCTTATGGGCGCGTGGAGCCGCGCCTTTGAACAAAACGGCCTGCACATCGCGCAGATACTTTTAACCCGCGATGATTTTAACGATCCAATCAGAACATTGAATATGCGTAACACTCTCTTTACTCTGGTAGACGAAGGCGTCATCCCAATCATCAACGAAAACGACACTGTTTCCGTAGAAGAAATAAAAATCGGCGACAATGACACTCTTGCCGCACAATCGGCAATTCTGTGGAGCGCCGACCTGTTAATTCTTTTCAGCGACATTGACGGAGTATACGATAAAAATCCCAAAGAGCATGACGACGCTGTTCTTGTAGAAGAAGTGCGCGACATTGACGCGGCGCAAAAAAACATCAGTATCGGAGCGACAAATGATTTTGGCACTGGCGGCATCGCCACCAAACTTGACGCCGCAAAACTAGCTTTAAGCTACGGCATTTCTACAATTCTTGCAAACGGGGGGAAGCCTCGCAGTCTTGAAAATCTTGCGGCGGGGGAGCAGAAGGGAACGGTATTTTTTTAAGGAGCAGTGAACAGTGAGAAGTGAGAAGTGAGCAGTGAGAAGTGAGAAGTGAGCAGTGATAGTTGTTCGCAGTCTTTGCGTGTTATCAATACGATATGCTTGCTAACAACGATCACTGCTCACTGCTCATTGCTCATTGCTCATTGCTAACTGCTCACTATTTTTCCGCTTCTTCTTTCTTTGCTTCTGCGCGATCCTTCATGTCGGCAATGCCTATGAAAATAGCGATTAGACCGATTAATATTGCTATGACGGGAAGGGCGCCGCGCAGGAATGCAAGAACGTCATTTCCCCAGCCAAGTCCAAAACCTAGCGTATCAGGCGGCAGTACGGCAAAAACCGCAACGGCAACAATCACAAGTCCTAAAATTACAGATTTCATTTTTTCCTCCAAAATATCCGGCTAATTATTCCGAGATTGTTTATAAACCATTATAGCAAACGCGGCAATAAAAAAAATCATCCGCACGGAAGGAAGTATTAGCGAAAATAGGGGAATTGATCCGAATATTATTAATTCTTGTCCGGCAATCCCAAATATTTTTAAAATTGAATAAACAGTCTCGATATAAGCGATAATTGCGCCAAAAATAACAAGCATCCATGCCGGGTCTCTGATTTTTGGCCAGAGTAAAATAGCCAAGAAAGCCGCCGCCGCTCCAAGGATAAGCTGGCTAAGAATATAGATTGTCTGTCCTGTATCCATAAAAATTACCTGCGCTTTGGTTTGAGTTTTAGGGCTAAAGTTAAGTCTTTAACTGTTCAACCGCAAAAATTGCCGTTTCTTTTAATTCGTTCAGATTTTCACATTTTAAAACAGCCAATTGAAAAATCGCGGATTCAATAAAACTGTAAAAATAATTTTTTGTCTTTTTAATATTGGTATTTTTAAGTTCTCCCGATTTTACTCCGTCAATCACAATTGTTAATAAAACATGTTGAAGTTTTAAAGTTCTGCGCCGTACCCGCGCTTGCGGACTAATTTCTTTTTTTGAAACGTGCAAAAGATAATCAAGAATAACTAAAAGAAGCTGCCGGTTTTGTTCCGCCAGTTTAAATACGGTAAAAAGCACTCTGATAATTTTTTCAGGACTGTTTAACGATTTGTCGGCGCGAATTGAATTAATGTTTTCTTCGACATTTAACAAAAGTTGTTTAATGCTGTAATTAAAAATTTCTTTTTTATTTTTAAAATAGAGATACAGTATTGTTCTGGTTATTCCGCACTTATCCGCTATCTTTTGATAAGTAGCGTTTTCAAACCCTTCATCCTTAAAAACCGCAAGCGCTTTTTCCAGAATCTTTTTCTTCCTTTTGTCATGCTCTACCGGTGTAGCCATATTTATATTCTCCCCCTATGGCGGTATCTGTCGTATTAATGGCAGATACTATTCTAGTATACATCATATTGATAAAAAAAGGAAGGAATTGCGCCATTACTTATTTCACGGCATGAATCAGCTTTTTTACCATAAAAACTTTCAAATCCGCTATGATCAGTTATCACAGCCAGCTTCCAACCGGGAAAACGGCTAACAAGCTCCGACATATTCTTGTAGGTTTGTTCTGCAACAGATTGATCACCAAGCCGTTTTCCATAAGGAGGATTTGTGATTATAAAACCAGCGTCCTCATACGGAGACTGCGCCTGCGCCATCGGAAGAACTTTAAATTCTATTCCTAAAAATTTTTCCGCGTTACGAATGCCGCGCTGAGGTTCTCTGCCCTCCGCAATGTCACGTAGACGCGCCGCGTTTGATGACGCGATGGATATTGATCGCAAATCTTCATCACTGCCTGCTATTCTGACAAGCCGCCCCCCGTCCGCGCCGCTAAAATTTATTTTTGCGCGAAACTTATCGCGAACCTGTTGCTCAATATTTGAATCCGCTATCAACATATCCTGAATGGCAAAGCGTCTGCCTAATCCCGGAGCTATATCCCACGCGTACATTGCTGCTTCTATCAAAATTGTACCGGAACCGCAGAATGGATCATAAAGCGGAAACTTTCTTTTCCAACCTGATAACAGCAATATGGAAGCCGCAGTCGTCTCCCTCAGCGGCGCAGCGCCGCCTTCGCTCCTGTAACCTCTTTTAAAAAGCGGATCTCCGCTTAAATCCACAAGAAGGGAAACCACGTCCTTTTCTATATATACGCGCACCTCGGCAATTTTTACAGGAGCGCCTTCACCCTTGCGTGTCATCACTTTTTCAGGAAGGCGGCTAACCTTATGCTTTTCGCAAAGACGCTGCGCCGCCGCCTTATGAACGATTGCCTGTATGCTTGTTTCCGCTTTTAATTGAGAGCGGTTTACGCGGACTTTTGCGACTTTAAGCCCCATGCCTTTAGGCACAAGCCGCTCCCATTCCGCTGTGGCGGCTCCTTCAAAAAGAGCGTCAAAATCTGCCGCTTTAAAAGAGGCAATTTCAAGAAGCACTCTATCGGCGGCGCGAAGACCGATCAACGCTTTGTATAAACCTTTTTTATCAGCCTTAAAACGCACTCTGCCGTAAAGGGAATCTTCAATCTTTAGGCACGGAGTTCCGTTTTCGTTACCGTCCTTATCCGCCAATTTTCGCAATTCATTTGATACGACTTTTTCCGCGCCTACCGCGCACAGAGCTACTGCGGTTTCTGTTTTTTCCATGTTAAGCATTATATCATAGGGCTGTACAGAAAGTAAGAATTAACCACGGAGGTCACGAAGTTACACGGAGTTTTAGTACGAAAATCATATTTTCCTCCGTGAAACTCCTAGTTGTCCAACGGACAACAGTACTCCGTGTTTAAAAATTCTTATTGGACACCTCCTTAGTTCCATTGCCCGGATAGTTTTTTTAAGATATATTAACAATATGCCAGATTTTTTACCGCGCTTAAAACAAGCTGCGGTATTGTCGTTATTTTTCCTCGCGCTCATTCCCGTAAATTCAGTTTTTGGAGACCTTTTGCAATGGTCAATAACGGGGAACATTTTCTATTTTCCCGCTGATAACGGCGTTGACTCCGATCCCGCTCCAATTCTTCCTTCGCTTGGCGGCGCGTTGTCGTTACAAGTTATCGGCCCTCTAAGGCTTGAATTAACAGAGGATATTTATTTTACAAATTACGAGTACAATTCCGCGCTTGGCTATCCTATGGCGTGTAACCCCGAAAACCGTTCCGCTCTTGTTATCGGTTTTGTCACCGCCATTCAGTTTACGGGTAATTTTTCTCTAGGCGATAAAGGCGCGGCTTTTCGCGTCTACGCCGGCCCTGCGGCGGATTTGCGCGTTGTTGTTTTGGCTGTCGGACTAAATCATCCCGCTGATTTTACAGGCGACATTAAAACGGACGCGCAATTGCAGACCGACGCTATCCGCGACTATTTTTGGAGTAACGCTCGCTGGTTTATGCCTGTAGCCGGAATAGGAATGGATTTTCCTATTAACGAAAAATTTTTGCTTGGTTTTGATTTACGGGCATGGTTTCCCGTGTACAAGTATTGGACGGATGAAAATCTTCCCGCGATTGACGGCTGGTGTTTTGGCGCGGGTATTCGCATAACGCCGAGAGGGAAGAAATAAAGGGAAAGGGCATAAGGTGGAAACACGATGTATGACAAAATTTTTTTTCAGTAGAGAAAAGTGGTATCAGATACATTGCATGGTCTTGAGATAAGTATCTACGATGTTCCGATTACCTTTGTAATGGCTTCTTGAGTATAGGCAATGATTTCTTTTTCTACAGAACCTACAAGATTTAAAAATCGCTCAATAGACACGCTTCGTATTTGAAAACAATCTATAGCGGATACTTTTGCAAGACAATTTTGTTTAGTTGGAGTAATTTTTATCATCCACGGATAATTATCATAATGGTCTTTCCAATCAGTAATTGGGACAATAATTTTAAGAGGTAATTTTCCAAGACTGTCAGTGTTAATGATTAAGGCAGGACGTGATTTTTTCATCTCTGCGCCAACAGTCGGATCAAGATTTATTGACCAGATTTCACCTTGTTTCATAAAAATCTTCACTGTCAAGAGCGCAAAATGCCGTCAATTCTTTGTTAGTACGGTATTCTTCGGCTGCCATTTCAGCGGCTTTCTCCAATGAATTATTTTCTTTCGCTTTTTTTTCTTTTATATATCCTACAAAATCAACTATCTCGTTATAATAACGAGGGGAAAGGGAGTCTATCTCTTTTATTAAAACGGCTCGCTCAAGCATGGTTAATATATTTTAACCTTAGAAAAATAATGATGTCAATAGGTTTTTTTGCCAAATCCCCATTTACCTCCCCAAAAAACCTCTTTCCCTCTCCTCTACACGATGTATGCCCAAAGAATTTATTCAGTACAGGCGGGCAGGCTGCGCACGCTGTAAAAACTTCGGAAGAACGTCGCACTGGCGGCCACCTAAAGGCGGCCTTGCTTTTATTGGGGACTGCGGCATTTATTGGTGCTCTCAGCGTGCGGCATTATTGATCTAACCTGACCACTTGCAAGTGGTCAGGCGTTTATTTGGCTGTGAGCCTTTCCGGCGACTGAACAGCGTGGGTAGAAAGCTTTATCTAGGGTTTATCGCCGGACGTTTTTTCTCTGAATTTTCTTTGTTTTATTCCAAAGTCTCTACGGCGGGGAATTCCGAAAGATGTTTTTACAGCGTGCGCAGCCTGCCCGACTGTACTCAAGAATTTATTGGGCATACATCTTCTAGCGGTAATAAGAATCAATGGTGTCAATCACCTTCCAAAGTGATTATTGCATAAAATATGGAAGAAGGAACATTCAAGCAATCTTTGATAGGCTTCTCGCAAGGTTATTTTTTTTCTTCATCTTCTTGTTTTTTCATGGACTTTATTATGACGACTGCCATTTTACGGTTTTTCTTTTCCATTTGCGCTATTATATCTGCTGCCATTTTGGCTTCAGGGGGATATTGGGTTATTTTTTGCCTGGCATCCTTGCCGGTAACAAGATATTCCACTGATACGCCAAGCGCCTGCGCTATTGCTACGGCAGCATCTGCCGAGGGCATATAACTGCGAATTCCTAAATAACTGTCAATGGTTTTCTTTTTAACCCCTGAAAGGGCAGCCAATTCTTTAACCATCATACCCGAATACTCTATTTGGCTCTTCAAATTCTCTCTAAAACCCATTTTTTCAAAATACGATAAAATTCGTACTTAAATATTGACAATACTAATATTTTAGGTCTATTATTTTTAAAATACGAGAAAACTGGTATGTCGCCATCAAAATGACGATAAAAACAGCCAGAGATTTAAGGAGATTTCAACATGAAAAACAAGTGGTTTACAATTATTTTAATTGCAATCATAGGATGTATCGCACTATCCTGCGATAACGGAACAACAACAGGCGGAGGGACAGCTACTCTTAATGGACTGTGGCTCCTTAACACACTGGGGTATGGTGGTTTTGAAATATTTATATTCAACAACGGCAGTTTTGAAGAACAAAATTTCAGAAAGGGGACTTATACTGTCAGTGGCAACCGGATAACCGTGCTAGATACCCATTATTGGGATAATGGACAATGGGTTAAAGATGAAGATGAATATACCTGGTCAGCAATATATTCTATAAGCGGCAACACGCTTACTTTGACGTTTACTGATAGTGATGGATCAAATACAGAAATAAAAACATATACAAAATACAGCGGCAGTGGCACTTCTGGCGACTTTTCTTATGTAATCGGGGACGTGGCAGCCATTACTGGTTATAATGGAAACGGAGGCGCTGTAACCATACCGGCGCAGATAAACGGAAAACCGGTTACTAGCGTTGGGATTTTCGCTTTTGACGGGTTCGACAGCATTACCAGCGTAACCATCCCCGACCGGGTTACCAGCATGGAGTTTGCTTTCTTGTATTGCGAAAGCCTTACCGCAATAAATGTTGGTACTGGTAATACCGCATATAGCTCACAGGACGGCGTACTGTATAACAAGAATAAAACTACATTAGTTACGTACCCCGCAGGAAAAACAGCCACTTCTTTTAGTATACCAAACAGCGTAACCAGCATTGGGGAGTGCGCTTTTTCCAGTTGTACTAGCCTTGCCAGCGTAAACATACCAAATAGCGTTACCAGCATTGGAGATAATGCTTTTGACTTTTGCGCTAGCCTTGCAAGCGTAACGGTAGACAATAGCAATCCCAATTATTCAAGCGTAGATGGAATATTGTACAACAAAGTAAAAACAGAATTTGTTTTAATTCCTGCAAAACTAACTGGGAATGTAACTATACCCGACAGCGTTACCAGCATTGGGCAGAGAGCTTTTACCCATTGCGCCAGCCTTACCAGCATAACCATACCGGACAGCGTTACCAGCATTGGAGAACGCGCTTTTGCCGGTTGCACCAGCCTTACCAGCGTAACCATAGGTAACAATGTTACCAGCATTGGAGAACGTGCTTTTGCCGGTCAGTGGGGTATCCCAATGAATCTTACCAGCGTAACCATAGGTAACAGCGTTACCAACATTGGGGATGAAGCTTTTTGCTATTGCGCTAGCCTTACCAGCATAACCATACCTGACAGTGTTACCAGCATTGGGAATTACGCTTTTTCTTACTGCACCAGCCTTGCAAGCGTAACAATAGGTAACAGCGTTACCAGCATTGGGGATGCCGCTTTTGAAGGTTGCGCCAGCCTTGCAAGCGTAACAATAGGTAACAGCGTTACCAGCATTGGAGAACGCGCTTTTAATAGTACCAGCCTTACCAGCGTAACCATCTCCATCAGCGTTACTAGCATTGGAGAATACGCTTTTATCGGTACCAACCTTACCAGTGTAACATTTGCAATAGGGAGCAATATAGCGAATGCAAGTTTTGGAGGCAATGCCTTTCCTGAAGGAAACGATGGGAACGGCGACACCTTAAAGACTGCCTACGCAACAGGAAAAGCAGGAACGTATACGAGACCGGCAAATGGCAGTACGTGGACGAAACAGTAGGAAATGAATGTAATTTGTTTTGAAATTGGTCTATATAAATTTTAGATAATAGACGATATTTTCGTCTTTTATATCCTCCGTTGGGGGAAAATATGTTCACACTGTTTATCTAATAAAAAAATGGATAAACAAAAGGGAGTTTTTATGAAAAACTTTACAAAAATGTTTGGGATTATTGCCTTTGTAGCGGTAATAGGGTTTTTAATAATCACTTGCGGAGGCAATGAAGGTACAGACCCAAACAACAACAAAAATAATAACAACAGCCTCAACACAGTAGCAACGCCAACTGCAACACCCGCAGGCGGGGAAGTTGCGGACAATACGGCAATCATCCTTAAAACCGACACCGCAGGGGCGGCGATTTACTACACGCAGGACGGAACAGAGCCTAACACGGAAAGTGCGCTCTACAGCGACAGCGACAAACCAGTTATAACGACAGGCAAGCTGACATTGAAAGCGATAGCGGTTAAAGAAGGCATGACCAACAGCGCAGTAATGACAGAAACTTATAACACCATGGTACCAGAGAAGTACAAGGATTTTTACAATTATCCTGATGGAAGAAAGAATCAAGATGGAACATTACAAATAATGAATTCTGTTAATTCACCTGCATTGTTGTTTATCAATTTTGTAACTCCAGATAATTATATTGGCACTGTGGGCAGTTTGAATGCAATTAAAGTAAGTCTGCCAGAACAAAAATTCTACACCATCATAGCGGTAGACAAGGCAACTTGGGAAGAGAAAGGTGAGCAAACCGTTCGCTTTAGCGATCTGACCTATTATTCTAGGAAACAGCCTTATTCTATAACTGTACATACAAGCAGTACTTGGGGCGAAGGTAGATGGTTAATTAATAATCCAACCAATTATTGGGTTTCTTTTAAGAAAATAGATGGATCGGGAGAAGTTTACGCAGTCGCCGCGCCTTATTCCATACGGATAAGCGTACCAATTCAACTCAATACATCCTATGATTATGTCCCTCATTTTTACAGGGAATTGAAATATAATGGATTAGTTATTGCTATTTCTGAATGTGATGGTATGACACAGTCAGATAAAATTTCTATTACTAATCAAAATCTTCTATTTTATACAGATATAGGATATACTACTGAGGTACCTTCTTCAAGAATAAAGCCAGCAATCTTCGTCATCAATAACAGTGATAAATCTGTCCGGGTATTTTATGGTCAAAATAATCAACTTTCTAATGGAGCGGCATTAGTGCCAGAATCTTCTCTTGCGTCAGGTGATACAGGAATGTTTACCGGTTTAGAAACTGGTTCAAATGTAAACGCTATCAGTTTTTCTTCTGTAGCATGGGCTCAACGAGTTTATGTTACCCAAGATATGGAGATGGAATCCGACAAAGTATACAGAATTGTATTAAATAATGATAATACAACAACCGTTACAACAGTGGAAGCTTCAGAATTTTTTGAATAATTAGAGCCTTCCCAGTAATCGGAACACGCACAGTATCTGCCGCGTCGAATTGCCCTTGACAATATTTGTCGATAATATAGCATATAAACATGGGAACATTTTACGAGAAAATCATATTAACCAACGCAAATGACGATGTACGTACTAGTCGGCGTTCATGGAGATAAACCGGTTTATTTAGCTAAATAATGAAAAAAGAAAAAACCATAATTTATAAATGTTCCTCCTGCGGACGCGAAGAATCAAAGTGGCTTGGCCGCTGTCCTGAATGCGGCGAATGGAACACCCTTGTAGAAACAGTTTTAAAAAATGAAAACTTTAACAAACGCGGCTCAGTGGGAAAAGACAGCGGGGTGGCGCAAACAGTGCCTCTTTCCGCAGTAGACCCAATGGAAGGCAGCCGAATAAGCAGCGGTATCGGCGAACTTGACCGCGTACTTGGCGGCGGCATTATGAAACGTTCTGCCATTCTTGTCGGCGGAGAACCGGGAATAGGCAAATCAACCTTGATTTTGCAAACCGCCGCCGCCGCATTAACAAAGGGTCGCGTTTTATACGTCTCCGGCGAAGAGTCCGCGGGGCAGTTACGGCTCAGGGCAGACAGGCTTGGCTTAAGCGCGGACAAAACCGTTATGGAGCGCATTGAAATTCTCTGCTCGGGAAACCTTGAAGAAATTGAGACCGTTTTAAATAAGGTTAAACCTGTTCTTGTTTTAGTGGACTCCACTCAGACGCTTTATTCCGAACAAGCTGATTCCGCGCCGGGCGGCGTAAACCAAATGAAGTTCTGCACTTTTGAATTAATCTCGTGGGCGAAGGAACATGACGCGGCTTTGTTTTTAACGGCGCATGTTACAAAAGAGGGAGTCATCTCCGGGCCAAAAACTCTTGAACACATGGTAGACACAGTTCTTTATTTTGAGGAGAACGATAAGACTGCCAGTTTAAACGGAAACGCCGACTGCCGTTTTTTACGCGCCACAAAAAATCGGTTTGGTTCTACGGATGAAATCGGGATTTTCACGATGGGGGAGAGGGGGCTAACTCCCGTAGAAGACACAGGCAGGATGTTTCTTGTAAGGCGCGAAGGGGAACTGCCTCCAGGAGTGGCGACGGCGGCGGTTCTTGAGGGGACAAGGACAATACTTGTGGAAATTCAGGCGCTTACAATTCCCGCCAAAGGGACAATCAGCCGTGTTTTTTCCGATAAAATCGATTCAGGCAGGGTTTCGCGCATTTCAGCCGCTTTGGAAAAACATTTAAGTTTACAGGGGAAATCGGGGTTAAGACTGTCGGATCAGGATTTGTATGTAAACGCGGCGGGAGGTATCCGCATAACCGAGGTAGGAGTGGAATTGGCCCTTGCCTGCGCGTTATATTCGGCGCGGACGGGGCTTGCCCTGCCTGCGGATTTGGCAATAGCGGGCGAACTGTCCCTAACCGGGGAAATTCGGCCTATTCACCGCCTTTCTAACCGGGTAAAAACCGCCGCTTCGCTTGGTTTTGGCTCATTTTTAGGCCCCGTCCCGGAAACGCCTATTCAGGGGCTAAAATCGGCACCAAATATAAAAACCGCTATAAAGCTATTATATGGATAAATTTTTTCAAAAAGTATTGACATTCATTTTTCATAAGTTTATATTTTTATTAGTTGGATGATTTTTAGAAATTGAGTAGAGACTGTTTTGGCGGGTTTTTTAAAAAACCGCGAGGTTTAGGGGTTCTGTTCTTGTCTGTCACCTTTTATTTTTTTTCCCTTAACAATTATGCATTGACTTTCTTTTGTTTTCAAAACAGGAGAAATTTAATTCATTCGCTTGTGCGGATGTGAATACTTGGACGTAAGTCCACAAAATTAATTTCCTGACAAAGTCAGAAAATTAATTCAGGTATCGTCTGTAACATTGTTTGGGACGTTGTTTTAAACATTGTTATAAATGATGCCGGCGCCGCTCGGACGCAAAAGCAATCGGGTATCGCTTAACCGCGATCCTGTTTGTTCCGGGCGAAGGAATTTTCTCAATGGCGAAGAAACTGTATGTCGGTAACCTCTCCTACAACACCACCGAGGATGGTCTGAAAAACCTATTTTCACAATTTGGCAGCGTCGCGTCAGCCAAGATCATTTTCGATCGTGAAACCGGCAACTCCAAAGGGTTCGGCTTTATCGAAATGGGCAGCGATGAAGAAGCAACTGCGGCAATCGCGGGCACAAATGGCCGTGAATTTGACGGTCGTCAACTGCGCGTAAACGAAGCGATGGATAAACCACGCCGTGAACGCGGCGGCGGCGGTAACTGGTAATCGGTTAAAGAACAACCGTTTACAAGCGGCGCACTTTTACCAATTGGCGAAAGTTGCGCCGCGTCTCCTTTTATTTGTTTAAAAGTTTTAATCTTTCTATTTCCGCGGCAGTATGCATTCTTTCAAGTTCATTCATTATCTCGTTTGCAACCGCTTGTTTTTTATCTTCTTCAGTTGTCTTTGCCAGCACATTGTTACGAAATTCATTGCAGTCAACAACAGGTCCCGCTGTTACGCGAACAATATCCTTGCTTACTGAGTCATTCAACATGTCGGTTTTCTGCACATGCAAAAGTTCGCCGTTAATGGTTACAAAACACATATAGTCAAAAGAGCGGATATAAGAATCGATCTCCCGCACGCCTTTTTTGGTACTCGGATCCCAGGGGCGGTAACGTGTTCCAGACGGGAATACAAGGACGATCCTTCCCTTGTATTTATGCCTGATAAGCGACTTCATTGCGGCGCGGTTAATGGCGTTGCCTCGCGCGATTTCGGCCTTGTCTTTTTCGGGATCCAGTTCTTGTAAAGAGCGGCTTGGATAAATTACAATCTTATCATAAGCTCCGGCAAAGGCGGCGACAATGGGATTATCTTCATTTAATTTCATTCCCGCAATGGCGATGATTGCGTCGCTTATTTCCTTGCCTCTGCCACCTTCCTTTCGCGCCAATAACGAAACAATTGAAAGATCCATGTTGCTGTAATGCTCCACAAGAAGAAGGCACGCTTTTCCGGACTTGGCTTTTTCTAAAAGTTCTTCAAGATGATTCATTCCGTCAAGCCCGCTTCCCGGCAGAAGCAAAGACCCTACCATTTCATCAAGAACTGCCATAGTACTCGGGTCGCCTTCCTGAAAAACATTTTCTTCTGTTATTACAGTTGTAGCTTTTGCCTGTTTAACTACTTTTTTTATTTGCTCGCTAAAAACTGTTGTTAATGTATCTGCCATAAATTCAACTCCTGTCTTTATAAACTCTGCCTTGCGGCAGCAGTCCCTTTTATTAATTCGATGACTACCTTACAGGCGAAGCACATCTCACTTACGCTGACCCACTCAAGGCGGCTGTGAAAATTACGTCCGCCTGTAAAAATATTCGGAGCGGGTATGCCAAGCTCCGTCAGCCTTGAACCGTCTGTTCCTCCCCGCACGGGCTTTAAATGCCATTCAACGCCCGCGTCACGCGCCGCCTGCATAAGCCTTTCAAGCGCCTCAGGTTTTTCATCAATCTTTGACTTCATATTATAGTATTGAGGCTGAGTTTTAACAATTACTTCTCCGCCGGGAAATTGAGCTTTTACCGTTTCAGCGAAAACTTCAAGCGCCATAATCCGCCGTTCAATTCCATCGTTTTCAAAATCGCGAATATATACTTCGAGGGCTGCTTTTTCCAAATCGCCCTTAATTTCCATTGGGCAATAGTAGCCGAAATAACCGTCAGTCGCTTCCGGGCTTTCACTGCGCGGCAGAAGGGTCGCAAAGGTTGACGCCATAAGCGCCGCATTGGCGAGTATCCCTCTTGCGTGGCCTATATGTATCACCTTGCCGTAAAATTCGATGTCGGCTTTCCACGCGTTAAAACACTCGCTTTCAATTTCGCCCAAAGGACCGCCGTCCACAGTGTAACAAAAAGCGGACTTAATTTCTTCAAGCGGAAATTCAGGCAGTCCCTTGCCGGTTTCCTCATCAGGAGTAAAAATAACTTCGACGCAGCCATGCTCTATCTGCGGATTGGAAACAAGATACTCCACCGCAGCCATAATTTCCGCTATCCCCGCTTTGTCATCCGCTCCCAATAGCGTAGTTCCGTCGCTGTGAATAATAGCCTTGCCTTTTTGCTCCGCAAGCCCCGGCTCTTTTTCGGGGTCAAGGCAAAGACCGTCAGCAAGTTCTATTTTTTCTCCGTTATAATTTTGTACAAGTTGCGGTTTTACGTTCTTGCCCGAAACATCGCTTGCCGTATCAAGATGAGCGAGAAACCCGATGCAAGGAACGTTCTCTTGTTCCTTATAATCCGTGCTTGGCAAGTTTGCCGGCAGGCGGGCTATCACATAACAGTGATCTGTAATTTTAACATCTTTAAGCCCAAGAGTCAAAAGCTCATCGCGCAGGATTTTCGCTAACTCCAACTGTCCCTGTGTGGAAGGGGTTTCTTCTATATGACGGTCGCTCTCGGTATCGTAACAGACATAATTTAAAAAACGGGGAATTATCAGTTTTTCGAGTTCCATTTATGTATTATAACCGGTATAAGTCATCTATGCTAGATTTGTTTTTTATTCTTTTGAAAATTATTATTAATATTTTTAAACTATATTGCAAAAAAATGAGGCAACACCCCACTTTCACTGATCGGGGTAAAATACGTCTATTAATCTCAATCTCACAAATTTATCGCCAACCTCGTCAAATATGACATAAGGAGCCATAGAATTTCCATAGTTCTGGAAAACTAATTCATTGTCTTCCATCCAAAATTCAACGCCGTAAGTTTCTTTATCTGTCATTTTATCCTGGTCCAAATTATCAAGTTCTTCATATGAAGTTATTTGCGCGTTATTATAGCTTTCAATCCAATTATGCGCCCATTTTATATCCGGAAGATAAACACACCATAAATTGGCAGAATAATAAACTTCATAAGTACCGGCATATAAAGCGCCGTTCACATTAAATTTATATAAATCTTCCGCAATATCAAGAATAATGTTACCGTCCGTATCTTCCCCATTACGGTATCGCCCTATAATCGCAGGTTGAAAAAGATTATCAATTGCCTCAGTCCATCGAGGAGTAAATTCGGAAAGGCTTAAGCCCCCGTTGTATCTCTCGTCTTCAGGCTCGTAATCGTTGTTCCATACCGCAAAATATTTTCTTTGCCCGTTTTCATCAAGATAGGAAATGGCATTAGACCAGTGTACTCCCATTTCCCCCGACGTTACAACGAGCGGCTTTTTCGGAAGAAAATCCTTTATCAAATACAACACATCCGTAATCTCATAGAGTATTTCGTCGTTTTGGTCCAAAAGAGTACCGAGGGATACCCATATAAAATCCTTGACGGGAACATTGGTTGTGAACATGATTTTTGGGTTATTGCTATCAATGAAAAAGTGTACTGAAGAAGGATCGTATTCGGAGTCATCCGCCCAGGAAGCATCTATAACAATTTCGCTTTTCTCTGATTGTTCATTGGCCTCTGATTGTCCTCCGATCTCTGATTGAGAGGCGGTTTTCTTCGTACAGCCGATGATTATTGCTGCCAATGCAATAATCACAAAAATTTTGAATGTGTTTTTCATGTACTACTCACTTTTAATTGTTCATAAGCCGCAAGACTCAAAATAGTTTTTAAGCCTTGCGGCAATAGTTTTAGATTATCGACACAAATACCAATGTCTGGTTAACAAGCTGATAGGCAATTTCGCCAAATGTAATTGGTCCAGGAAACGCTTCTATCTTT
This sequence comes from Treponema sp. R8-4-B8, assembly GCF_054786175.1. Lineage (NCBI taxonomy): Bacteria > Pseudomonadati > Spirochaetota > Spirochaetia > Treponematales > Treponemataceae > Treponema > Treponema sp. R8-4-B8. The sequence goes on along the minus strand of NZ_BDHE01000490.1, from coordinate 75,138 downwards.
TTGCCCTCAAGATCGCCGTAGAGAAAATTCAAAATACAGTTGCAGGAAAAAACTGACGGTTTATCCTTGTGTTCGGCTATATGTTTGTTGAAAAGCGCGGCATAATCAGATACGGGTTTGGCTATCCTGTATTTTATTCCCTTGAACACTGGAGCGTAAAAATCTACAACCCCATTTTCAATTGTTTTGAATGAGATGTTGACACCATTGCCGGCATATTCACCGACAATGGGAAGTTTTGTGTCTATTTTGTTTTCCGCTATATAGTCGGCTAACACAACTTCGTTTCCATTCACAAGGCATTTTTGTATATGAAATCCTTCTTCCGTAAACTCTATTAAGGGCGAAGAGGTATCCTGTTCAAATATATTGATGATGTTGACCGTTACCATTTTATCATCGGGAACCCTCAAATGCAGAGCTACGGCTTTGTCATAAAACGCCGAAGATCCGTTGACAGTTATCGGCTTTTGCCCTGTTTTGTTCAGATTTAAGCCAGAAATCCACCCGACTATGTTACGCAAAAACATATTGTCATAACCTGCGGCGTTCTGTGCATATTCCTTATGAACGGCACTGTCAAAGGGTATGATCAAAATGGAAAAACCGTTCTCAAAAGCGTCCAACATTACCTGATTAATATCCTGCTTGGTATACGTTTTAATAACGAAATCCTGATATGGGAATTCCGTAACGAACAATAAATCATCGGAAACTTTTCCGCCGTCCTTTGCCATAAAATACTCGGTTGAGCCACCGATCCAGTTCCCTTTAGGCAGTTTTTTAAGCAGTGTCTCGCTTCCGGCGACATGAAGCAGTTTCCCGCCCTTAATTAATTTTGCCGTCGCTTCAAGTGTAATTAACATATTCATTCCTCCTTATAGTTTTTCGATCTTCGCGTAATCCGCGACCATTAACTGTTTGGCTTTTTTAAAAAACTCGTTCATTGCAATGTTGCAGCTTTCCAGCGTTTGCCTCGAAGGGTTTTTTGCATATATTTCTTTCAAGCGCGTTAAAAACATGGAAAACGCCAGAAGGTCAAATTTGAAATCTCCTTTCAAAAGCTTTTCAGTTTGACTAACCGATACTTCCATTACAGCGAAACTCTGTACCATGGCAGCGCCGTAAAATTGCACAAGAATGGCATGATCCTTGGTCATTAACCTGTGGTATCTTTTTAAGAACTTGTTTATCTCTTCCGTACATTTTTTCAGCATTTCCTCTGAAGGCTTTTTAAAAAAGATTGTCTGCTGCTGCGTTAAAAACATGGAAAACGCCAGCAGGTTAAATTTAGATGGCTGTTTTAAAAGCTTTAGTGTTTGCTGGATTGTTAATTCCATCATAAAGTACCCCCTTTTTATCATGATATTAACTCTGAATTTTACATTGGCAAACGGCAGGTAGCCTATTGCATTCTTTACTAATTCGACTGCACTTTCTACTAATTCGTACCTTTCATATACGCTACTTGTAATTTTTATTAGTAATTTTTATACTATTCTTATGGATCAGTACCAGCCGCAAATCCAATGGGAACTCACACGCGCCGTGGTGAGCATTGCCGCGTGGTGGGTGCTGTTTTACCGTCTCCATAAGCCCGAAGCGCAATGGCGGCGTATTGCTCTTCTTATCGCCATGCCAATAGCTTATATCTTCTGGAAACTTATGCCGTGGGGGACTATTACCGTCATAATTTCATGGGCGGCTATTATAATGATCTTCGCCTTTATCTGCGGCGATTTGCGCCGTACCCTCTTTACCGCTCTTTTCTATATCGGAATGGAAATGTCCATCGACCTTACTCGCTCCGCACTCAGCGCTCTGCTCTTTAACGGGTTTTTACCACGCTATTCACCAATGCGGTACTTACAGTTAAATCTGCAATACCTCGTCGTATTCGGTTTGTGCTGTTATTATTACACGATAATGAAACGGTATTCAGGCAGGCTTTCGGTTGCCAGTTGGGTAATCATTATTATCGCACCATTAATTCAATTTGTGGTATTAACTTATTTTACCTACATCGCCGATCCGCTTCTGGAGCAACAGGGCATTAATATCTATGGCCCCGGCTTCTGCTTCGGTCTATTCTGTATATTACTGAATCTTGGGATACTCTATCTTTATATCCGCCAACTGATTATTACCGACGCCCAGCAATTAACAATAACTGTCTCCGATGTAGAGCCAATTTGGACGCCTGAGGACGGCCTGTCTGCTAATTTCTGCAAACGCTACCAATTGACTGACAGAGAGAAAGACATTGTTGAAGTTATGATGCGCGGTAAGAGCAACAAGGAAATCGCAGATACTCTGTTAATTTCAATCAGGACAGTAGGAGCTTATCTTCAAAATGTTTACAAGAAAACTGGCGCACCTAACCGCTTTGCCCTTTATTCGCTGATAAAAGGGGAATAGCAGAACAAGAGAAAAGAGAAGAATGAAGAAAGAAAAAAGTTAAGAAGGCAATACAAAAGGAAAAAGAAAAGTGAAGAGAGAAAAAAGGAAGTATTTGACAAGAGTTCCCTTCCCATTTCCTCATAGTATCATATCTCTTTTTACAAATCGTTACTTTCATATATACTTAATAATTATTGGTATTCCGCTATATTTGCCCAATGCAGCAGAAATTCTTTTTCTTCCGGCTTTGCCTTGTGAAACTGAGACGCCGCCACAATAGACAGCCACTTTTCTACGTAGTGTTTCGCCGTGTCGCTCTTTTTACAGAACAGCGCAAGGTACTTGTCCGCAAGCACGGCGTTTCCGGCAAGATGGAACAGCAGGTAGGTGTGCGCCGCGTCCGCTGAGGCGTTGCCCTGGGTGGCGTGGCACCAGTCGATGATGTACGCCTCGTCTTTGTCGGTAATCACGACATTGGCGGGATTAAAGTCGCCGTGGCAGAGTTTGGTGTGTTTGGGCATACTCGCCAGCCTTCCCAGAATTTCGTAGCGGGCGGTAGAGTCAAGATCGGAAGCCTTTATCTTGCGTTCCATTTTTTCGATAAGCAGAGGAAGCCTTGTCGCGTTATGGCGGTGCATGTCAAGCTGAACGTCAACAAAGCGCTCAATATACTGCTGTTCCTTGTCCCTGTTTTTTTCCATCAGCTTGTCAAGGGAAGTTCCCTCAACATATTCCCACACTAGTGCCCACTTGCCGTCGATTTTCGTCACTTCCACCAGACGCGGAACATTGAGGGTGGTCTCTCCCACAACGGCAAGGTTGTGCGCTTCGGAAAAAACATCAGGCGTAGGAAAATCCTTGTCCATGAGTTTTATCACCTTGTCCCCGTCCCGGTATATTTTCTTCGACCCCCGGTCGGTAAGTAAAGTATCAAGTTTGTAACTGCTCATTTTACACCTTCTCCTTCTTCCCATAATACGCATTAAGGAACATCCCCTTAATCTCCTCAATCAGCGGGTACCGAGGATTTGCGCCGGTGCATTGGTCGTCAAAGGCTTTTTCGCTCATGTCGTCGAGGCGGGCGAGGAAGTCTTTTTCGTCTATGCCGTAGTCTTTGATGGTTTTCTTAATACCGATCTGGTTTTTCAGCTTTTCTATGGCGGCGATTAGCTTTTCCAGTTTTTCCTCGTCGGTTGAGCCGCCAAGATTCAGAGCGTCCGCTATTTCCGCGTAACGGGATAGCGTCTTGGGGTGGTCGTATTGGGGGAAGGTTCCCATCTTCGGGGGGACTTCGACGGCGTTGTAGCGGAGCACTTCGCTGATCATCAGGGCGTTGGCGATGCCGTGGGGCAGATGATGAAACGCGCCGAGTTTGTGCGCCATCGAGTGGCACACGCCGAGGAAGGCGTTGGCGAATGCCATGCCCGCCATCGTGGCGGCGTTCGCCATTTTTTCACGGGCTGTTGGGTTCGCCGCGCCTTCGTTGTAGGCGGCGGGCAGCCATTCGAAAATCACTTTGAGCGCCTGTATCGCCAGGCCGTCGGTGTAGTCGGTCGCCATGACCGAGGCGTAGGCTTCCAGGCAGTGCGTTACCGCGTCAATGCCGCTGGCGCTGGTCAGGCCCTTGGGGGCGTTGTCTTGCACGTTCGCGTCCACTATCGCCATGTCGGCTAACAGTTCGTAATCCGCCAGCGGGTACTTCATGCCTTTGGTCTCGTCGGTGATGACGGCGAAGGGCGTTACCTCGCTGCCCGTTCCGGCGGAGGTGGGTATCGCGATGAAGTAGGCTTTCTCCCCCATTTTGGGGAAGGTGTAGACCCGTTTGCGGATGTCGGCGAAGCGCATCGCCATGTCTTCAAAATCAGCCTGCGGGTGTTCGTAGAGCACCCACATGATTTTGCCGGCGTCCATCGCCGAGCCGCCGCCGAGGGCGATGATCACGTCTGGCTTGAAGGCGCTCATAATGGCGGCGCCTTTTTTCGCGCAGCCGAGAGTCGGGTCGGGGGCGACGTCAAAAAAAGTTTCGTGGACGATGCCGAGGCTGTCCAGTTTATCGGTAATCGTTTTGGTGTAGCCGTTTTGGTAGAGGAAGGTGTCGGTTACGATGAACGCGCGTTTTTTTCCCATAACGGTTTTCAGCTCGTCGAGAGCTACGGGGAGGCATCCCCTCTTGATATAGACTTTTTCGGGTGTGCGGAACCACAGCATATTTTCCCTCCTTGCAGCGAGTGTTTTTATATTTAACAGGTGTTTGATGCCGACGTTTTCCGATACTGAATTGCCGCCCCAACTGCCGCAGCCGAGGGTGAGCGAGGGGGTCAGGCGGAAGTTGTACAGGTCGCCGATGCCGCCGTGCGCGGACGGGGTGTTCAGGAGTATGCGGCAGGTCTTCATGCGCTCGCTAAAGACTGCGAGTCGATGAGAAATCGACATCCCTGTCGATTTCTCATCTGGAAGTTTTGCCTCTGGCAAAACTTCATGAGCATTGGTAACAGCGGCATCCATGCCGCAGGTTTTCGGGTTAAGGTAGACGCTGGCGGTGTGGCCGTAGCCGCCGTCCCTTATCAGATGGTCGGCCTTGTCCAGAGCGTCGTCAAAATCTTTCGCGCGGTACATGGCCAGCACGGGGGACAGTTTTTCGTGGGCGAATTCTTCGGAAAGCTCGACGCTTTCAACTTCGCCGATGAGTATCTTTGTCGTCCCGGCGACTTGTACTCCGGCAAGCTCGGCGATTTTCGCGGCTTTCTGCCCGACGATTTTCGCGTTAAGCGATCCGTTGACGATGATTGTTTTCCGCACTTTCTCGGTTTCTTCGGGGGTGAGGAAGTAACAGCCGCGGCGGGCGAATTCCGCTTTCACTTTATCGTAGACGGCGTGCAGGGCGATGACGGACTGCTCGGAGGCGCATATCATGCCGTTGTCAAACGTTTTAGAGTGGATGATTGAGTTGACCGCAAGGAGTATGTCGGCGCTGTCGTCAATGACGGCGGGCGCGTTGCCCGACCCGACGCCGATGGCGGGTTTGCCTGAGGAGTAGGCGGACTTGACCATGCCCGGCCCGCCCGTGGCAAGGATTATGTCGGCTTCTTTCATCACCATGTTGGTCATTTCGAGGCTCGGCTCGTCTATCCAGCCGATGATGCCCTCGGGCGCTCCCGCCGCGACCGCCGCATCGAGCACGATCTTCGCCGCCGCACAGGTGCTGGCTTTTGCACGAGGGTGCGGCGAGATGATGATGCCGTTGCGGGTTTTCAGGCAGATGAGGGATTTGAAGATAGCGGTGGAGGTTGGGTTGGTTGTGGGGATGACCGCCGCCACGAGGCCGATGGGTTCGGCTATGCGAGTGATGCCGTAGACGGGATCATCTTCTATAACACCACAAGTTTTTGTGTCTTTGTAAGCGTTGTAGATGTACTCGGAGGCGTAGTGGTTTTTGATCACTTTGTCCTCGACGACGCCCATGCCTGTTTCGGCTACTGCCATTTTTGCCAGCGGGATACGGTTTATTGCGGCGGCTCGTGCGGCGGCGAAAAAGATTTTGTCTACCTGAGATTGGGTAAAGTTCGCATATATTGCTTGCGCTTTTCGTATGCGAGTTAGTTCTTCAGTGAGGCCATTCGGTTCGGTTATCATGGCTGATACTCCTTTAATGCCGTTTGCCCTTTTATCATACTATTTTATGTTATTTATTACAATAATGGTTTTAGTAAGCGGGGAAGGTCTAAAGCTAAAAAATTCTTTTTGCCCCAAGGTGTTGGAATATTTTAGAAGATTTCTCACGAAGAACACGGAGAAAGAGAAGGACACAAAGGGAAGAAAGGGAGAAGGGGATAAAAAGACACAAAGAGTGTAATTTTGACACGATCAATTTGCTTTTGGGGGGTGTTTCCTCGTGTAGCGAAGCATTAAAAAAACGGTAAGGCTTAAAATAAAAATAATAACATACATTATCAACTGTGCTATTAAGGGCATGGTTATTCTCCTGATATCCACTTTATTATGGTGTCAGCAATGCCGACCGCACTAAAAACGGTTACGATAAGAACGGCTGTCTCCATTATTCCTGTAAATCTGCTTGCAGGTTTGGGCATGCTTTCGATTAATTGCCGCATTAAATTATTGTGTGTGTCCAATCGTTCTAAAAACGCTTTTTCGTCCATGTTTACAATATACGTCTTTTTTACATGGAGGTCAAGTCGAAAAAATGTCTGATATTTTCATTCGTCAGCTTCTCATTCTTCGGTCTTCTTGAAACTGGCGGTATCCTTAAAAGTTTCGTCTATTACTTCGTGTTTGCCGCCTATCAGTTTGAAAACGTCCAATATTTGAATGACTTCTTCCGTGAATAACGGATTAACTGGTTGCGTCTTTGTGTTAGCTGATTGACTTTTACCATTATTCGCTCCTTTGGCGTCTGTCTTGTGCGAAGCCCGGCAGTAGCCGATTTATTTTTTAGTGGTCTACGACCACTTTATTCGCTCTTTTGGCTGCTGTCTCGGGCGAAGCCCGGCAGCAGCCGATTTTATTGTGGGAGGTATTTTCGTAAGGGCTTTTATTGCTTAATATGCTTGTTTTGCGGAATTAGCATTGGCGTTAGCCGCTTTAGCGATTGCCTTTTTTTACGTTGATTTCTTTGCAACAGGTTTTTTTGTTGCTGTTTTCTTTACTGGTTTTTTCTTGGTACTCATGATCTTTTCTCCTTTAGTTAACAAACATTATTTAATCACATAACGTGATTATTTTACTTACCCCATATCTAGTAGTCTGTAACAACTAAATGTTTACAAAAAGACCTCGCAAAGGCGCAGAGGCGCAAAGTTGTTGTCCGTAGGATCGTCGTTTTTCCTTTAAGATTTGTTGTTAAAATTATATATATTGATCAATAATGAGGCATCGAACAGGAACTTCGCGTCCTTTGCGTCCTCTGCGTCTTTGCGAGAGAAAGTTTGAGAATAATGTTTTGTAAAGTTTTAGATGTTACTGACTACTAGTGTCGCCAATTTCTTGACGACACTATGAAATTTGGGTGTCAGTTACAAGTGCGCTACCAACGCCAAAACCGCTTCTTTGGTAAAGGTTTTAGGGTGCATCGCTTTGTACTCTGCGATTGCTTTTGACAATTCTTCTTTATCTTTTTCAGTCAATGTTCTGCTGACAACCTGTAGTTCATCGTTTTCAAGTACTTCCATAAACCAATCAAAATCTACTTCTTCTTTAGTATCTAACCATATCATAATTGTACCTCCATTTCAGGAAAATATTTATCCAGTAAGATTTGTGCGTCTTTTTCAAAAATAGCCATTCTTCTATCAGTTATCAATACCGCACCTAATGTTTTTTCATAATGGGGAATAAGGGCGGTTTTCGGCTCGAAAGCGACAACTCCGCCAAAACCTTGTTCTATTGATAATTTACAGCTTTTGTTACGGGTAAGACAAGGGTATCAAGCGTTTCGCCTGTCTCTGCATTTTCGATTGATTCGGTGATTTTGTCTATTTCAAAATCAACTTCCATATTAAGAGTATATCATGTTTTACTTTATTAAGCAAAGAGACAGTGGAGACCATTAACCAGTTGTAAAGAATTTTACCCCTACAGGTAGTAGTCAGTAACATCTAAAACTTTACAAAGCATTGTTCCCAAATTTTCTCTCGCAAAGGCGCAAAGGACGCGAAGTTCCTGTCCGATAACCCATTATTTACCTAAATATATTAGTTTAACTACAAATCTTGAAGGAAAAACGATAATCTCACAAACAACAACCTTTGCGCCTTCGCGCCTTTGCGAGGTCTTTTTGTAAACATTTAGTTGTTATAGACTACTAGATGTTTTCGGTGTCAGATACTGTTGCCCTTATTTCGCTCCTTTGGCTGCTGTCTCGGGCGAAGCCCGGCAGCAGCCGATTTATTTTTAGCGGTCTACGACCACTTTATTCGCTCTTTTGGCTCCAGACTCGAGCAAGCTCGGCTGGAGCCGATTTTATTTTTAGTGGTCAACGACCGCTTTTTTCGCTCTTTTGGCTCCAGACTCGAGCAAGCTCGGCTGGAGCCGATTTTATTTTTAGCAGTCAACTACCGCTGTTTTGTTTAGGGTGTCATGCACCTTGCGCTACTTGCGTGTCCTGTTACAAGTGCGCTACCACTTCTTTCAATTACCAGTTGCGTTTACAGGTTCTGTATATGACTCATTAAATCCTATCTTGTATGTTGCATTACCACTGCTGGTAGAAGATGTATTAACCATAATATAGTACACGCTGTCCTTTGTTACTGGTACCGGGGAAATGAAATAATCACCTGTTTGGAAGAGTAATTTTCCATTTATACTTGTGTTGTTGTCATACAGTGTTACATAATACGTCGCTCCATAAGGATAAGGAGACACCGGTCGTAAGTGGATATACTGGCTAGACGCAGTTGCTTTAAAGCTAAACCACTGTTTGCCTCCTCCTGCGTCAATATTGCCGTTAGCCCATGTGTTGAAGGTAAGCTTGGTTACGCTTGTTGGAAGGATAATATTCTTGTCTTCTATGTAACTAATACCCATTAAAGCCGCAAATTGTTCGATATCTTCAAACTGCATAAGCAAACACGCCGGTACGAACCTGCCCAATGTTTCCGCCAAATCTTGTTGTGCTTGTATTACATCGGGCGAAAACACTTCTCCGCCGCCATTGTATATGTCTTCGCGTAATCCTTCCAATCGTGCCGCTCCGTTGTAACCGCTTTTTTTGTCACTTTTGGTTTGGCTGTTTGTGTAAACCGCAATTCTGTACGCCTCCATTTGCTTGGAAAACAAACTTTTTTGTGCTTCGTTATCAAAAAAGAAATTTACAAGGCGGTCTCCTCCTATGTTGCCGCCGCTACCCCTAATTTGATTGTAAACGGCATATTCCGTTTTTAGTTCTGAAACAGTACCCTTCACCATGCCTTCATAACCGCTAATTCCAGAAGCCAAGGTTTTTTCCTTCGAATCACTTGCCATATATTGAGACCATTCATTGAACGCGTTGGTTATCTTCGGGGCGTGTAGGGTCATGGTGGACTTAAATCCAGCAAGATCAGTATGAGTCATGCCATCACCGTATTCAGCCCACCTATCGGCAAGCAAGTCAGATTTCGTTTTCGACAAAGTTCCGTTGTTCCAATTGTACGAAAACTTTGTAACGCCGTCGTTATATGCCAGTCGCAAGGTTTCGTCGTTTAACGGTGACGGTTCCTCTTTTGGTGTAGTGTCGGTTGTTGTGTCGTTTGTTTCCGCACACGCCACTAATGCAAACCAGATTACCGCTGCTAGGGCGATTGCTAAAATGTTTTGCAATTTTAGCGCTTTTGTTTTGTCTGTTGTTTTCATAATGTACTCCTTCTTCATTTGATTTGTATTAAAAAAGCCGTTCCTGACAGTGGACGGCGTTTTTTCAAAGTGGTGATAATGTAATGTGGTTGATTTAATAAATACTATTAGATAGTTGACACGATTTTTACACAGTTGATATAATTGCCTGTTGCCTGTTGCCTGTTGCCTGTTGCCTGTTGCCTGTTGCGTGTTGCGTTCGGCCTGAAGCATTTTTTCATAAGTGGGGATTTTATTTGGCCTCTCACCGTGCCGCATTTGTCCGTGAACGCCCCTTGACGGGGCGCTGTTGTTTGGGTGTGCGTGTTGCGTGTTGCGATTTGTGGGGTTTTGGCTGTTTGTATGTTCTTATTAGTCATGCGATTATTTTATAGTAATTTTTTATGGTGTGTCAATGCTAATTTAGTGGTAAATGCCTTATTACCGCTAGAAGATGTATGCCCAATAAATCCTTGAGTACAGGCAGGGCAGGCTGACTGTGGCAAAAACATCTTCTGTGGGTTCCCTGCCGGAGAGACTTTGGAATAAAACAAAGAAAATTCAGAGAATAAAAGTTCAGCGACAAACCCTCGATAAAGCTTTCTACCCACGCTGTTTAGTCGCTGAAAAGGCTCGTAGGCAGGCTCCCCCAGAGTTTTTGCCATAGGCAGACTGCCCTGCCTGTACTGAATAAATGCTTGGGCATACATCGTGTAGAGGAGAGGGAAAAGAGGTTTTAAAAAACCATAAAAAGTGGTATAATTAGAATAAGAGGAAACATGGATATTGTCATTCTGGATAGCGCACTTAAACATGGAATATCAGAAGAAAGCATCTTTTTCTGTTTAATGCATTCCCACAATGACATCGTAATAAACGAGCCTCCCGTAAAGCGTTTATTTATCGGATTTGATAATATAGGAAGGGCTTTGGAAATCATTGCAATTGAAGATGACGAACAGGATCGGCTTGTAGTCATTCATGCAATGAGATTAACCAAAAAGTATTATTTTTTGTTACAAGAAGGAAGATAGTATGAATTATGACGAAATTGACGTTGAACACATAGTAAACGAGGTAGGTGCCGCTGTAGAAAAAGGCAATTACCGCCAAGCGACAAAAAAAGAAACTATGGCTGTCCGTCTTGCCGCTCTAAGCGAGATTGTCCATGAAATGCAAGTCCTTGTAAAAAATGACAAAGAATTAGTTGGGGCATAGTCATTAAAAGAGTGATATTATTTTCGCTATTAAATTCTTTGGGCATACATCGTGTAGAGGAGAGGGAAAAGCCTGTAGCAAGTTTGCAAATATGGCGGCGAAATGCGAAAGAACGCTTTATTATCCCTCTATGGAAAAAAGCGACACTGCCTATGATGTACATTTCATTCTAAAAAGTTCAGTTTAGTTCCTATTCGCCATCGTCATCTTCTGGAAACATTTGCAAAAACTGTCCAGGCGTTACCGCAGGGATAGAACTGGGAGCATAATATCTAATGCGACATTGGTATCAATCAGGACTATCATTAGAGGTGTTTCGCCAGCCTTTTCATGCGCCATTCGTCAAGATCAACATCTCCAAGACTTGAAAGTATGCCTGATATTGCCTGAGTACGGGGGCTGTTTTTCCGCATTGCTTCAATCTCTTTTCTGGTAATGCGAGGTATGCCGCTGCCTTCGGATTTATGTTTTTCCTTTGCCGGAAACTGAATTATTACCTGTGTTTCCCCTGCCGGTATGTCACGAGGGATTTCAAGCATTATTCTGTGATCGTCTGGTATGGTTACAGTTTGCGTTATTGTCATGCGTTAAATATAGTAATATCTGCCGTTACTGTCAAGTTGTAAAATTTAACCACGAAGTACACGGAGAAACACGGAGTTTTAGTATGAAAATCTTCTTTTTCTCCGTGTAACTCCGTACCATCCGTGGTTAAATATTCTCTTTGGACAGCCCCATACACATCACTGCAAATACGCATCAATTGCTGCTGCGGCTTTTTTTCCCTCGCCCATGGCAAGAATCACTGTGGCCGCTCCTGTTACCGCGTCTCCTCCGGCGTAGACTCCCTTCCGGCTGGTTTGGCCGGTCGCCTCGTCGATGATAATGCCGCCCCATTTCTGCGTATCCAGCCCCTTTGTTGAGTTTCTGATAAGCGGATTGGGTGAGGTGCCAATAGCCATGATAACGCAATCGACATCTATGTCTATTTCGCTTCCGGGTATTGGAATCGACTCGGCTCTGCCCGATGCGTCGGGTTTACCCAGGGCCATCTTTTCGCAGACAAGCATCTTAACCCAGCCCCTTTCATCGCCAGCGATTTTTACCGGCTCGGTGAGGAACATAAAATGAATGCCTTCTTCTTTCGCGTTTTTCACTTCCTCTGCTCGGGCGGGAAGCTCTTTTTCAGTGCGGCGGTAGATGACGGTAACATCAGACCCAAGCCGTTTCGCGCAGCGCGCGGAATCCATCGCCACGTTTCCACCGCCGATAACGGCGGTTTTTTTTGCATGTTGAATAGGCGTGGAACTTCCTTCCATATAAGCCTTCATCAAATTGATGCGGGTTAAAAAGTCATTTGCCGCAAAGACGCCGTTCAGGTCTTCGCCGGGAATGTGCATAAAGCGGGGCAGTCCCGCCCCTGATCCTATGTACACCGCCGAATAGCCATGCTCATTAAGAAGCTCGTCAACGGTAAGCGTTTTTCCGATTATCGTATTGCAGACGATTTCAACACCCATATTTTTAAGGCCCTGAATCTCATGCTGAACAATTGCCTTAGGCAGACGGAATTCGGGGATGCCGTAGATCATTACGCCGCCTTCACGGTGAAGCGCCTCGAAAATCGTAACGCTGTAACCTTTCTTTGCCAGATTTCCGGCGCAGGAAAGACCCGAAGGCCCTGAACCGACAACGGCAACTTTCTTGGTTTTTGTCGGCGAGAATTTTACAGCATCCGAGGTTGGGCTATGCGCGTTGTGGTAATCCGCGGCAAAGCGTTCCAACCTGCCGATACCGACCGATTCGCCCTTAATGCCGCGGGCGCACTTTCCTTCGCATTGGCTTTCCTGCGGACAGACCCTGCCGCAGATTGCCGGAAGCGAATTGTGCTCGGTGATAATTTGATAGGCTTTTTCAAATTCGCCTCCGGCAATGCAGCCGATAAAGGTCGGAATGTCGATGTTGACGGGGCAGTGTTCCACGCAGGGTTTGTTTTTGCAGTTCAGGCAGCGTTTCGCCTCATCAATGGCCTGCTCCTCGCTGTAACCGAGAGAGACTTCTAAAAAGTTGCTGTTGCGGATATTGGGGTCCTGCACCGGCATTTCATTTTTTGTTGTTCTTAAGTTAGCGCTCATTTTGCCACCGCCTTTTTAAACAGGTTACAAGTCGCCTCGTAAGCCTTCGCCTCAAAGGGGCGGTATCTGCTGCCCCTTTGCATGGCTTCTTCAAAATCAACCTCATGACCGTTAAAGTCCGGGCCGTCAACGCAGGCAAACCTCATTTTGTGGTTAACGCTCAGGCGGCATGCGCCGCACATTCCCGTTCCATCGATCATAATGGGGTTCATGCTGACGGTAGTTTTAACGCCGTAAGGCTTTGTTGTGGCTGCGACAAATTTCATCATGATGAGCGGCCCAATGGCGATTACTTCATCGTATTTTACGCCATTGTCCAGGGACGCTTTTAACGCTTCGGTTACAAGCCCTTTCTTGCCATAGCTTCCGTCGTCGGTCATAAGATCAAAGTCGTGCGAAACCGCGCGGAATTCATCCTCAAGAATCACAAGGTCTTTGGTGCGGAAACCGACAATGGCGTGCACCTCAGCCCTTTGATTAAAAAACTTTTTCGCCAGCGGGTAGGCAATCGCCGATCCCACGCCGCCGCCGATAATGGCTACTTTATTCGCCGAACAGTCTGAAGGATTTCCCAAAGGCCCCGCCAAATCATGTATCGCCTCCCCTTCCTGTAATTGATTCAGACAGAAAGTCGTGGCTCCCACAATCTGAAAGATAATGGTAATGCTTCCTTTTTGAGTGTCACAATCGGCAATGGTAAGCGGAATCCGCTCACTGTCCGCATTGGCCCGGACAATTACAAATTGACCCGGTTGAGCCTTTGCAGCCACAAGCGGCGCTTCCACATCCATCAGGGTGACGGTGGGATTCATTATTTTTTTTCGCAAAATCTTTGCCATTTTAAACCCGCCTTTTATAAATTAGAAATCTACGTCTTTGTCATAGAAACAGGCTGTAAGAAGCTGTTCCATTTGTTTCGGATCGATTTTGCGCGGATTGGATCCTGTACAGGCGTCACCTACGGCGTTAACCGCTACGGTCGGCAATTTCTCAAGGAACTCCTTCTCGCTTATAATACCGCCTTCGTAAGTTTTAATACACGGAGCAATGTCCAGCGCTTTGTTCATCTTCTGGATGTGATGAACAAGAGATTTGGTTCCCTCGTCCGGGTTTTTCGCGGGAAGCCCGATAAAGTGGGCGATTTCCGCATAACGCTCGGCTGCGACTTTTTCTTTTGCGTTGAATTGGATTACCTTAGGCAGGTACATGGCATTGGCAGCGCCGTGTATTATGTGTCCGCCGGAATAGGCAGCGCCGGTCTTGTGCGCCATTGAGTGTACGATCCCCAAAAGGGCGTTGGAAAAAGCCATGCCTGCAAGACACTGCGCGTTGTGCATTTTCGCCCGCGCTTCTTTATCGCCTTTGAAAGAATCGATCAAATATTTGCTTATCATCTTTATCGCGTGCAGAGCCAGAGGATCGGTGTAGTCGCAATTCAAGGTTGACACATACGCTTCGATGCCGTGGGTTATGGCATCCATACCGGTATTGGCGGTAAGTTTGGGCGGCATTGTTTCCGCAAGCGCGGGGTCTACAATCGCAACGTCCGGAGTGATGTTAAAATCCGCCAGCGGATATTTGATGCCTTTTTTGTAGTCGGTGATTACCGCAAAGGCGGTGACTTCCGTGGCTGTTCCCGATGTTGAGGGAATGGCGCAGAATTTCGCCTTGGTACGCAGGGGTGGAAAGCTAAAGGGTGTACAGAGGGTTTCAAATTTTGTGTCCGGGTACTCGTAAAAAGCCCACATTGCCTTTGCCGCGTCGATGGGAGATCCGCCGCCGATAGAGACAATCCAGTCAGGCTGGAATTTTCTCATGGCTTCGGCTCCTTTCATAACCGTTTCCACTGAGGGGTCTGGCTCGACACCTTCAAAAAGCTCGACCTCCATGCCCGCTTCTTTAAGATACGAAACGGTCTTGTCCAGAAAACCGAATTTCTTCATGCTTCCGCCGCCAACTACTACAATCGCTTTTTTCCCCTTGAGGGTTTTCAACGCCTCAAGCGCGTTTTTACCGTGATACAAGTCACGAGGTAAGGTAAACCGTCCCATAAAATACTCCTTTTTAATAACAACTTTGAACCGGCTTTCATTTTCCAGTTCCATACATATTTGTTATTTATTATTATTTTTATGTATGTAAGATTATATTAACACAATTATGGAAAAAGTGTCAACTATTATTATAGAAGGCAATATTCATGCTTTACGCTAAATTAATTTCCGTCGATGTATGCCCAAGCATTTATTCAGTACAGGCAGGGCAGTCTGACCACTAAAATACATTAAAAAAGTATCATCGAAAAAGCCCTATTTATGTGTTATAGTGGTCAGACGGTAATGGGCAATTCGCACATTCGGGTACCTATCACCTTTTTTCGGCATAATTCCTTGTCAGCCGAACTTCGGTATGCTATAGTTAAATTCACCTTTGCGGAGCAGGAGGACAAAATGGATAATAATTTAAATTTATTCGGGGCAATCACCGGTGTGGCTAGCTTGCTGTTATCAGTACTGGCAATGGCGTTATCATTGTTGGTGGTCAGGTGGCAATCAAAGGTACAGGCAAGAAGCGACAGAATGGCTTTTCTTTCAGATCGGATATTTGACATTTCCATACCTAGAAATCTTAGACAGCCTTTTTATAAAGAATATATCTCAATGAAAGGCAATGGAACAGCCGTCAAGTTCTGGCTAATGGAAGGCGAAATGAAAAAAAATTAAGGCTGTGCTTGACATGAGGAAACACCCGCCCAGAACTGATAACGAAATCCACGACCACAAAAAGCCCGTTTACCATTAGCTTGTAATACTGTGGCTAGACAAGCCTTGCCTAACATCCCCGACAAGCCTAGTGTTCTGTAAAATACATATTACAAAATACCTATTTGGCAAATATATAAAAATATGAAGAAAAAGGATAGTAAATTATTCATTTTTATCATAATTACCCGCACTTATGCTTTTAAAAAATAAAATCAAAAATGCAATATTTTGTTGCCTGTTTTTTACGGAACACTAGCCTAACTTTCTTCCCTATTCCTTTGCGTCCTTTGCGCCTTTGCGAGAGGTTCTTCTTCAATTCTTTTTTTTCGCTCATTGTTCCTTGCTTAATTTTCATTAAACAGCTATATTAGAATAGAGGTAACAAAATGGCAGTCAGAGTAAAACCCGTCCAACCAACGGAGATAAAAGATAAAAAAATAGCCCGTGAAGTCATTGTGCAGATCCAAAAGCCCATTCCGGCTTCGGTATACAGACGACATGAAAAAGTTGCTAAAATTATTGATGCAATGATACGCAGATGAGCAAAATAAAAATAAGCCTTGACAATGTTAAAAGTTATTTCTATCTGAAACCCCTTAAAGTTAATGATGTTTTACAAGGTTTTAACTGTTCCCTTGCCGAATACAACGATTATCTTATAAATGACGCACTGCGTTCAATGAATGACCATGTTGCACTAACATGGCTTCTTACCGAACAGTTAACAGGTAAAATAGCGGCTTATATGTCCCTTATTATGGACGCGATAAAACTGTCCTTTAGCGAGAAGGAACTCCATCATCTTAATTATCCATTCCGTACCATACCCGCCATGAAACTGGCAAAATTGGCGGTTGATCAGTCTTTTTCAGAAAAATACAAAGGCATAGGGTCTTTTATGATTGACAGCGCGGAACGCTTTGCATGGGCTTGTAATACCGAATATTGCGCCTGCCGATTCCTCACGGTAGACGCAGACCTTGAACATGATGACGGTATTATTGTTTTTTATAAAAAAAACGGTTTTATGAAAAACAGCGAACTCTACAATAAAAACCGTAAGACAATCAGCATGAGAAAAGACCTTTACCTATAAGACTTTCTTCATTGCTCATTCCCCCTTTGTGCTCGCGAACCGAAGGTTCGATTGTTCCTTTGTGATCTTGGTGTGAAGTCTTCTCGAAAAAATCCAAATTAATAGTAATGATTTAGATGTTACTGACTACTAGTCAAATACGGCTGTTTTTTGCCATTTTCCCCTCAAAAACCGCCCGTAGGAATGTAAATATATGTTATTGATTAAAAAAACAAATTCAGTATACTTTAAAAACGGAGTATGTATGTGTAATTGCGGTCAAACGGAAAATTACTGGGATTTATTTGAGGATGTGCTAAAAGACTATACGGGGGATGAGTCTCAGCTTATCCCGCTTCTTCAGAAATTGCAGGGAAAGTACGGATATTTGCCCCAGGATGTCATTAAACGGCTGTCTGAAAGAACGGGAATATTTGTGTCCCAAATCATGGGGGTCATCACTTTTTATTCCCAGTTCAGGTTAAAGCCGGTAGGAAAAAACATTGTAAGGGCTTGTTTTGGGACGGCGTGCCATGTAAATGGCGCGGAAACGATAGCGGACGCGATATGCAGGGAGCTTGGCATAGAGCTTGGCGGAACGACAAACGATAAGCAGTTTACGGTAGAGTCAGTCGCCTGCCTCGGGTGCTGTTCTCTTGCCCCCGTCATCATGATAAACAGCGAAACTCACGGAAGGCTGACGCCTGATACCGGTCGAAGCGTTATCAGGGAATTCGCAAAACAGGAAATAAAGGAATAACGATAACATGAGAAAAATAATAATCGGACTTGGTTCCTGCGGTATCGCTGCCGGCGGACTAAAAGTAAAAGAAGCTTTAAAAACTCTTATCGAAGAATCAAAACTTGATATTGAGTTAAGCGAAACCGGTTGTATGGGAAAGTGTTACAAAGAACCCATGATAGAAATTGCGGAAAGCGATGTTCTATCCGGCGATGGCCCGCCTGGCGAACAGACAATAACAAGAACAATTTACGGCGATGTTGACGTAAAAACGGCGAAGAAAATTTTTGAAAGCCATATCATCAACAACAAGCCTTTAACAGAAAACATCGTTTTAGATTTCAAAGGCGGCGGCTCGGAAATAGATTTTATGTCACGTCAAGAAAGAATTGTTCTGATGCGTTGCGGTCATATAAACCCTGAATCGATAGACGACTTTTTAAAAACGGACGGTTACAAGGGACTGGAAAAAGCGATTAAAACCATGACTCCGGCGCAGGTAATTGAAGAAGTGCAAAAATCGGGATTAAAGGGCAGAGGCGGCGCGGGTTTCCCAACCGGCACAAAATGGAAATTCGCGGCGGATAGCAAAGCCGATCAAAAATACATTATCTGCAACGCCGACGAGGGGGATCCGGGAGCGTTCATGGACAGAAGCGTCCTTGAAGGCGATCCGCACAGTGTGATAGAAGGGCTAATTATCGGCGGTTACGCGATTGGCGCGACAGAAGGCTACGTTTACGCGCGCGCCGAATATCCCATCGCCATTCGCAGGTTAAAAATAGCCATCAAGCAGGCGGAAGAGCGCGGCTTTTTAGGCAATAACATTTTAGGCACAGGTTTAAAATTTAATTTGCACATTAAAGAAGGGGCGGGCGCGTTTGTCTGCGGCGAAGAAACCGCTCTAATTGAATCTATCGAAGGACACCGAGGTATGCCTCGTATACGTCCGCCATTCCCAGCAGTCCGAGGGCTTTTTGGAAAACCGTCTAACATCAACAATGTTGAGACATTGGCAAACATCGGCTGGATAATTAGAAAAGGATACGCCGCTTTTGCCGCCTTTGGAACGGAGCAAAGCAAGGGAACAAAAGTGTTTGCGTTAGCCGGAAAAATTAAAAAAGGCGGATTGGTAGAAATACCGATTGGAATGACTATTAAAGAAGTAGTCATGGACATAGGTGGCGGAACCAAATCGGGCAAGGCGTTTAAAGCGGTTCAAATGGGCGGCCCTTCCGGCGGTTGTATTCCGGCAAGCAAAATGGACACAATCATTGATTATGCGCCGTTAGCTGAAACCGGGGCTATTATGGGTTCCGGCGGCATGATTGTCATGGACGAAGACAACTGCATGGTTGATATTGCGCGGTACTTTTTAAATTTTACGCAGTCCGAGTCGTGCGGCAAATGCACTTTCTGCAAAATCGGCACAAAACGGATGTTGGAAATACTGGAAAGAATTACAAGCGGCAAGGGCAAAGACGGCGATGTGGAAAAACTGGAGATGCTTGCCCATCAAATAAAAACAAACTCTTTATGCGGGTTGGGACAAACCGCTCCAAATCCCGTGCTTACAACGATACGCTATTTCAAAGATGAGTACATCGCCCATATAAGAGATAAAAAATGCCCGACTCATCATTGTAAGGCGCTTATTAAGTTTCAGATAACGGATGAGTGTACGGGCTGTACCTTGTGCGCGAAAAAATGCCCTGTAAACGCTATCAGCGGCAAAGTAAAAGAAAAGCATACTATTGACGAAAGCAAATGTACAAAATGCGGAATATGCAAATCCGCATGTAAGTTTAAGGCTATTTTAGTGGATTGAGGTTTTAACATGAATTTAAATATAACGATTAACGGAAAAAAATGCGAAGCAAAAAGCGATCAGTCGGTTTTGGACGCTTGCAAGGAAAACGGCGTCATTATTCCAACACTGTGCCATGATCCGCGCTTAAAGCCGTTCGGTTCGTGCATGATCTGCAGAGTAGAGATTCAAGGGGAACGGGGCGTGCCGCTCTCCTGCGGAGCGCAGGTTAGGGACGGCATGGTCATCACCACAGAATCTGACGCGATAAAAACATCAAGAAAAACCTGTCTTGAACTTTTGCTCTCACAGCATTACGGCGACTGTACCGCTCCCTGTGTCCTGGAATGTCCCGCTCATACCGACGTTCAAGGTTATATCTACCATATCGCTAACGGCAGATACGATGAAGCGTTAGAGTTGATTAAACAGACAAATCCCCTGCCAGTTGTCTGCGGAAGAATTTGTCCAAGACCGTGCGAAAAAAAATGCCGCAGAAATATTTTTGAAGGCAAAATAGGCATTGCAAATTTAAAACGCTTTGCCGCCGACATTGATTTAAGTAAAGACGCTCCCTACCTTCCCCCAAAAAAATCAGCTACCGGAAAAAAAGCGGCTATTATCGGCGCGGGGCCAGCAGGCTTGACGGCGGCTTGGTTTCTGGCGCAGGAAGGTCACAGCGTAACAATTTACGAAAAGCATGAAAGTCCCGGCGGAATGTTGCGTTACGGGATTCCCTCCTATCGCTTGCCGCGTGAAACGCTCGATGAAGAAATAAACGTTATTAAATCGCTTGGCGTAGAAATTATTTACAACAAGGAATTCGGCAAAGACATTACCGTAAAAAGCTTATACGCCGACGGTTTTAACTCGATTCTTTTGGCAATTGGTTCGCAAAAGGGGTATCCGTTAGGTGTTGACGGCGAAAGCAATTGCCCCCATGTATTAATTGGCGTGGATTTCCTCGGCTCCGTAACAAGGGGCAAACAACCCGACTTTAACGGCAAAAAAATCGCCGTTGTAGGCGGCGGCAATACCGCGATGGACTGCGTAAGAACAGCCGTCCGTCTTGGCGCTGAAAATGTCAAACTTGTTTACCGCAGAACAATCGCCGAAATGCCCGCCGATGAAGCGGAAATTGAAGAAGCCCAATTAGAGGGCATTGAATTTTTAGTGTTGAATAACCCGTTAAGCGTATCAGAGAGCGGCGGTAAGGTGACGATGAAACTTACCAAAATGGAACTTGGCGAAAGCGACGCCTCCGGCAGAAGATCGCCCCGTCCCATTGCCGGATCGGAGTACAATATCGAAGTTGACTATGTAATTTCCGCCATCGGGCAAACTCAGGATTTGTCTTTTATAAATAACGACTGTAATGTTTCAACTAACCGCGATTGTTTGGTTATAGACAAGAATACTACCATGACCGGCATTGACGGCGTGTTTGCCGCAGGTGACGGCGTAACAGGGCCAAAAACCGCCATCATGGCTATAGCCGGCGGCAAAAAAGCGGCTATGGCTATGTCCCAGTATATGTTAGGTGAAACTATCGCCGTGGAAAAAGAGCCTTATTATCATGTTAAAGCAAAAGATTATAAAGACATTGATCCCGCTTCTTTTGTAAATGAAAAGGGAAGCAGTGTAGAAAAAATTGAAAAAGTGCAAATGCCCATGCTTACTAAAGAACAGCGCAGCAATAATTTTAAAGAAGTTGAATTGGGATTCACCGAAGAACAGGCAAAGATAGAAGCGTCAAGATGCCTTTCCTGCGGTTGCGCTGATGCCGATGAGTGCAAACTGCGCCGGTATGCGGCAGAATATGGCGCGGATCAGGACGCATTAAGCGGAGAGCAGACAACACACCCCATTGACGACAGTCATCGGTATATAGTAAGAGACAGAAACAAGTGTATCCTGTGCGCCCGTTGCGTGCGTATCTGCATTGAATCGGGAAGCGGCGTATTCGGCTTTGTAGGGCGCGGTTTTGACACGACGGTAGAGCCGCCGTTCAGCCTGCCGTTAGGTGAAGATAAAAACTGCACAAACTGCGGCCTTTGCGTTTCCACCTGCCCCACTGGAGCGCTTACCCCGCGCAAAGACGCAAAGCTTCCCACAACGGCATACACCGACAGCGAAGATGTCAGGCTAACGCCCATTAAGGACGCGGTGGCGCAGGTAGGGAAAAAAGATTAGTACTCTGTAACAGTTAAATAATTACAAAGAAGACCTCTCGCAAAGGCGCAAAGGCGCAAAGTTGTTGTTTGTGAGATTATCGTTTTTCCTTCAAGATTTGTAGTTAAACTAATATATCTAGATCAATAATGAGCTATAGGACAAGAGCTTCGCGTTCTTTGCGCCTTCGCGCCTTTGCGAGAGAAAATTTGGGAATAATGCATTGTAATTATACTTTTCTACAACGATTACATCCCAGCACATGAACATGGTTCTTAGCGAACGGTCGTTTGAACATACGCGCAACAAGAAAGTCCTCGACAGTTAGTTCTGCTTTACATACTGGGCAACGCCGAGGCACATTGTTATTAAGGCAGATATAACAGCCCTTAATATACATAAGGCGGTCTATACTGCTTTCAGTTGCCGGAGGAAAAACGACAGTTTTTATCAAATCTCCTTTTAACAAAAGCGTAGAACAAACAGGACAAACCTTAGCGCTGCCGGTGTTGCCTTTAAATTTTTTCTTTTTACTCCAGGGAAGACTTGGATAGAACGGGGAAGGCGGGCCGAAAAACATATAAAAACCGAACCAGAGGAGAACAATGCCGCAGATTATCAATAATAAAACGTGCATGAATTGTAGCATTATAAATAAGATTATGATAATATACAATAGGAGGTAAAATTATGGCAACAGATCAACGTTTTGAATATAAGTATGAACAAGATATGGATGGTAAGGTAGGTTGTGATTCGAAGTATTATCCCAATACACGTATAATTCGTGATAAAAAAACAGGTGTTCAATATTTAATATATCAATCGTCAGTAACAGTTCTTGTTGACAAAGATGGAAAGCCTCTTCTCACCTAATAATTAGCCCACGGCTATGTTTAATGGATTAAAATTCTCAATCGTGTGGTAAAAAGATGTAAAGATTTCCTGGAGGTGAGGGGAATTGAACCCCTGACCTCTTGAATGCCATTCAAACGCTCTAGCCAACTGAGCTACACCCCCGGAAGTTCCTTTACTGTATATAATTAATATAGATGTGTCAAGTGGCCTTTTCGGTTAAATTTTATTCGCAAGATTTTCACACTAAGATCACAAAGATACAAAGATCACAAAGGGGGAAGAGGGGTTTTTGTCCGAGGGCTAGGTATGAGCTTCACGATAAGATAACGGACAAAGACCTCTGATTCTTCTTTGTGTTCTTCTCTTTCTTTGTGTTCTTGGTGTGAACTCTTCTGGATGTAATTATGAGAAGAAACAGCATATAATTATGATTGCTTTTATCTGTTTTTTTTGCTATGCTTTTCTTATGGACTTTAAAATTCTTCCTCCTACGGACGACTGGATTTTTAAGCTTCTCTTTGGCGATGAACGCAATAAAAGTATGCTCATCGACCTGCTTAAAGCCTTTGTTGAACTGCCGCAGGAAGAATACGAGTTGAGTTTTCTTGACACTTCCCTTAAACCGGAAAACGAAGATGACAAACTGGGCATTTTGGACGTGAAGGTAAAAACAAAAACCGGAAAAGTGATTGATATTGAAATCCAAGTAAATCCTGAAAGAAACATAGGGCAAAGGCTTTCGTTCTATAAATCAAAACTTATAGTGGAACAAATAGGCAAGGGCGAGATGTATCATGTCATCCAAAAAGTAATATGCATTTGTATAACCAATTACGAATTGTTTCCGGAAACAAACGAATACGTAAACATTTTTAGGTTTACTAATAAAAAAAACGGACTTATTTTTGAAGTGATCCCTGAAGAGATATATACCTTGGAATTACCGAAGGTTCCCGCGTTAAGCGACGGGAGTGCGGGCTGGGAATGGATGCAATTTCTGCGAGCTAAGCGGAAGGAGGAATTTGAGATGGTAGCGGTAAAAAATCCTGAGATACGGAAAGCGGTAGACACCCTGTACCAATTAAGCTCTGACGAGCAGGTACAGGCGGAACACGAAAGGCGGCTAAAAGCCTGGCGGGATCGCGCATCCCAGCTTGAAGGTTCCTATCTTGATGGTAAGAAGGATAAAGCCATTGAAACTGCCAGAAAGATGAAGGCAATTAATCTGTCTGTAGACCAAATAGTCGAATGTACCGGTCTTACTGAAGAGCAGATAAAGAGTTTATAGTTTTTTATTTGGGGATTACTAATTTACCCCTTGCCATTCTTGTTTTCTCTTAACTTAAATAATTTTATTATATCCTTGATCATTTTGCGGTCATCTTTATTTAATATTTTAAAATCATGAATTAATTCTTTGATTTCATGACTGTGAGATATTTTAACGGGTGTTTTTTCATCGCCGGTTACAAGGTACTCTACCGTGAAATCCATAATAATATTAGGCTAATTAACTTATATTTAAATAAAATTGTACAAATCTATATATTGACAAAATTAACCTAATGGCTGTATAATAAATTTATGTTATTCCGTTTATTAATACGAAAATTTTTACTTATTTTATTTATATTTATACTCTTTTCCTTTAACGCCTGTGAAAACCCAATAATGGTAATGTTATTGGAGCCTCTTGCCCCTAAAAATGGAAGTGGCAACGACATCTCAGTCACCTTCAACAGCGTTACCGCCAACGGCTCTTCAACGCAGACCACAACCCAGCTAATCTTGACTTTTGACAAGGCGATTACCGGGCTTACCGCAGATGACATCACATTGAGCGGCGTGTCAAACGTAAACAAAGGGACGCTGAGCGACTCCAATCCTTATACTCTGCCGATAAGCGGCTTTACTACGGGTGGAATATTAACTGTGGAGACCGCCAAATCTGGCTATGCCATAATTGGTTCGCCGAAGACAGTAAGTATAGCTTATCATAGCCTCGTTGAAATGGTGCAGATACCCGGCGGCAGTTTCCAGATGGGGAAAGAACTGGGAACCGACGGGTTAGGCGACGTAATGCCGGTACACACGGTAACGCTGAGCGGCTTTTACATGGGCAAGTATGAGGTAACGCAGGAGAAGTATCAGACGGTAATGGGAAGCAATCCTAGTTACTTTACCTCTTCACCCGCGTCTGGGGAAGTACAGGGCAAGCGTCCTGTGGAAAGAGTAAGCTGGTATGACGCGCTAGTATTCTGCAATAAATTGAGCATGATGGAAGGGTTAAACCCGGCGTACAGCATATCTGGCAGTACCAATCCGGCGGCATGGGGAACAATACCAACAAGCTACGATGCTCCTAATAGAACGACATGGGACGCAGTAGTAATTGTGAGTGGTTCCAATGGTTATCGTTTACCGACTGAGACGCAGTGGGAATATGCCGCAAAAGGAGGGGACGGCTCGCCTGGGAATTACACGTATTCAGGGAGCAACAATGTAGGCGATGTGGCGTGGTATTCAAGTAACAGTGATAATAAAACGCATGAAGTGGGAAAGAAGGCACCCAACGGTTTGGGGTTGTACGACATGAGCGGGAACGTGTGGGAATGGTGCTGGGACTTGTACCCTGGAGCGGACTATAGGTTCCGTATGCTACGCGGTGGGGGTTGGGATATGTCGGCAAGTTACATTCGTTCTATTTCTTGGTACAGGGACTACCCGTATTATGGGTATGGCAAGATCGACTACTGCGGGTTCCGGCTGGTGTGCCCCGATGACGGCAATGGAAGTGGCAACGACATCTCTGTTACCCTCAACAGTGTTACCGCCAATGGTTCTTCAACGCAGACCACTACACAGTTGACATTGACTTTTGACAAGGCGATTACCGGGCTTTCCGCCAACGACATTACTTTGAGCGGCGTCTCAGGCGTAAGCAAAGGTACGCTCAGCGGCTCCAATCCGTACACCCTGCCGATAAGCGGTTTTACATCCGGCGGAACCTTGAACGTGTCGGTTACAAAATCCGGCTACAACATAAGCGGTTCGCCAAAGGCTATTTATATTTATGTTCCTGTCAGTTTCGAGATGGTCTCAATCCCCGGCGGCAGTTTCCAAATGGGTGATGTCAAAAACGAAGGCTACAGTAGTGAAAAACCGGTACATACGGTAACGCTGAGTGCTTTTAAAATGGGCAATTATGAGGTAATGCAGGAGCAATGGGTGGCGGTGATGGGGAACAATCCGAGTTCTTTTACTTCATCACCAGCGTATGAGGAAGTACAGGGTAACCTGCCCGTGGTAGGGGTAAGCTGGTATGACGCTTTAGTATTCTGCAATAAGTTGAGCATGAGGGAAGGGTTAAGACCTGCGTATATAATATCTGGGAGTACTGATCCCACAGTATGGGGAAGCGTACCTACAAGTAATAACTCGACGTGGGACGCTGTACAAATAGTGGACGGTTCCAACGGTTACCGGTTGCCTACCGAGGCGCAGTGGGAATATGCGGCTAAAGGAGGAAACGGCTCGCCTGGGAATTACACGTATTCAGGGAGCGACACTGTAGGCGACGTGGCGTGGTACAGTGATAACAGTGACAGTAAGACGCATGAAGCAGGGAAGAAGGCTCCCAACGGATTGGGGTTGTATGACATGAGTGGGAACGTATGGGAGTGGTGCTGGGACTGGTACGGGGATTATTCAAGCGGGGCGCAGAACAATCCCACGGGAGTGGGCTTTGGGTCTAGCCGTGTGTTACGCGGTGGGAGTTGGCACAGGTCGGCGGAGGATGTTCGTTCCACTTATCGGACCGGCATCTACCCGAACAGCTGGAGCGACTCCCTCGGCTTCCGGCTGGTGTGCCCCGTTGGAGATGGCGGCGGCAATACCACAGTTACCCTCAATAGCGTTACTGCCAACGGTAGCACAACTCAGACTACGACGCAGTTGACATTGGCTTTTGACAAAGCACTTGCTGGGCTTACCGCCTCCGACATCACATTGAGCGGCGTGTCCGGCGTAAGCAAAGGGACGTTGAGCGGCTCCAATCCGTACACCCTGCCAATAAGCGGCTTTACGTCCGGCGGAACCTTGACTGTGTCTGTAGCCAAAGTTGGCTATGTCGTAAGTGGTACGCCAAAGACAGTTACCATAAATTATATTCCTGGAGATTATTTTAATCTTTCCTTTTACGGCCCCACCGAAAAAATCATCACCGTACAAAAAACCACCACCAATGATTTCTCAAAAAGTAGTGGGGGATCCATCAGCCTGAACATCGGGGAAATTTTTGATGAGTACGAATGGTTTGTCGGGGAAACGATGGTCGCAAGCGGAAAGAGCGTTACACTTTATGCAAGCAACGCGGCTTTTGTGCCGGGGCATAACTGGATAACGGTTGTGGTATATGAAGGGACGACGCCCTATTCAGGCGAATTCTTGGTCATGGTGGCCGATTAGAGATGATGAGGGAATAATGAAAAACGAGAAATTAGAAATGATAAATGAAAAGAAAATGTGGGGAGCCGTGATGAATTACGCGGGCAGGATATTGGTTTGTCTTGGGCTGGCGGCTTTGCTGGCGGGGTGTTTCAATTTGGTTAATCCGCCGCTGGAAGGCACGTCATCAACTGGCACTGGCAGAGTGATACTCTCCGTATCGGAAAGCGGCAGCCGTACTATTCTACCGGGAGTGCCTGTATTTGTCAAATATGAATTTGCATTTGAAGCCCTGGACGGGCAGGGAGGGCATGACAAGGTGACTGTTACCCCTGACGGTTCTTACGTCCGCGTCGAACTGGCACAAGGGAGATGGAACATCATCGCCAAAGGTTATGTCCGTATAAGCGGCATTGACGGCATCGCGAATGGGGACTACCGCGCCGCCGAGGGAAAAGTTGAGAATTTAATGCTGCACACTGGAGCAATTGAAACCATTTCCATAAACCTTAGGAGCAGCGTACAAGTCGGCGAAAAAGGCATTTTAAACTGGGATATAAATTTTCCCGATAATGCCGATAGCGCGACTATGACAATAAGAACCATTGGGGGCGAATTAATAGCGGAGTTAGATGTCAAGGCGCAGCCGCAGGGAAAAATGGCTCTTGAAGCCGGCTACTACCTTCTGACTTTAAAGTTAGATGACGAGCGGCCTAAAACGGAAGTACTCCACATTTACAGCGGCTTGATCAGCAGTGTGGAGCGGCTTTTGTCCAGGGTTCCGACCTTTAACAAGTTAAGCGATTTGGAGTATTATCTCGGCACTGTCCCCGCCAATACTGCTGATACGCCTTATGACATTATCCTGTACGGTCAGATTATTGAAGACAGTTACTATAACTTAGGCGGGCTATATGGAGCATTGAATGGGAAATATGTGAATCTAGACATGGACGCTTGTCAAGTGCGAACGATAAGTAGGAATGATTCTGTATCAAATACAGATAAAATTGTCTCTATAATTCTGCCTGAGGGACTCACTTCCATTGGGTATGCTGCTTTTTTGGGTTGTAGCGGTCTTACCGGTACGCTGACCATACCCAACGGCGTAACCAGCATTGGGTCTTACGCTTTTACCGGTTGTAGCGGGCTTACTGGGTCGCTGACCATACCGGACGGCGTAACCAGCATTGGGAATTTAGCTTTTAGCAACTGTAGCGGGCTTACTGGGTCGCTGACCATACCCGACGGTGTGACCAGCATTGGGTATCAGGCTTTTTGCAACTGCACTGGGCTAACCGGTGCGCTGTCCATAGGAAACGGCGTGACCAGCATTGGGAATTTAGCTTTTACCTTGTGCAGTGGGCTTACCGTAATAAATGTTGATCCTGCTAATGCCGCATACAGTTCACAAGACGGCGTATTGTACAACAAGGAAAAAACCACGTTAATTACCTGCCCGGGCGGAAAAACAGGTTCGTTTACCATACCCAACAATGTTACCAGCATTGGGGATCATGCTTTTGCATACTGCAGCGGTCTTATCGGTGCGCTGACCATACCCGACGGCGTAACCAGCATTGGGGATGAGGCTTTTTACTTCTGTAGCGGGCTTACTGGGTCGCTGACCATACCCGACGGCGTGACCAGCATTGGGTCTGACGCTTTTGTCTGGTGCAGCGGGCTTACCAGCGTAACCATAGGAAATGGCGTAACCAGCATTGGGTATAGTGCTTTTTTATACTGCAACGGGTTTACCAGCGTAACCATAGGGAACGGCGTAACCAGCATTGAGGAACGGGCTTTTTCCAGTTGCAGTATGCTTACCGAAATAAATATTGATCCTGCCAATGACACATATTGTTCACAAGACGGCGTACTATATAACAAAGCCAAAACAGCTTTAATTGCATATCCAGGAGGAAAAACATACAGTAATTATATAATACCGGACGGCGTAACCAGCATTGGGGAGTACGCTTTTTCTGGCTGTAGGCTTACCGGGTCACTGACCATACCCGACGGCGTAACCAGCATTGGAGATAGTGCTTTTTTATACTGCAGCGAGCTTACCAGCGTAACCATAGGGAACGGCGTAACCAGCATTGGGGAAAATGTTTTTTCCTGGTGCAGCGGGCTTACCAGCGTAACCATACCCGACGGTATAACCAGTATAGGGTTGGGCGCTTTTTTCCAGTGCAGCGGGCTTACCAGCGTTACAATACCCGCCAGCGTAACCAGCATTGGTGGTTACGCTTTTAATAGCTGCTACTGGCTTATCAGTGTAACCATACCCGCCAGCGTAACTAGCATTGGGTCTGATGCTTTCCCCAGAGATTTGCGAGATAAATATTATGCGCAGGATGGAGGGGCGGGAACCTATGTTTTGGTTTCTGAAAGTTGGGAAAAATCATAATGTTACCAGATGGGGAGTAACAGCGGTGATAGTGAAGTAACTAGAAATATAATTAATGAGGTGAGAAACATTTATAATCCAAGAAAATAATTCATCTGTCATTTTAAAGGAGGTTAAAAAAACGTTTCATGGTTGTTTCAAGAGAAATTATATCATTATATGATAATTCCGCTATCTTATTCTTTAGACGACTTTTATCCGCGCTCATAATCTGGTCTGTCATACCGGATGTACCGTCTTGGAACAAAGAGAATAAACTCTGTGGAAAAATGAAGTTACCAAAGCAGCGGAACGTCGTATTGTGTGATATTTTTGTCGGCGCTAATAAAGGTCATCTGTTCAGAAATGGCTGTTGCGATAAGCAGACGATCAAAAGGGTCGCGGTGAAACAAGGGCAAAGATTCAAAGGAGCTAAGATGAACAGTCTCAATCGGGACGATTGTAATGTCGTTGGTTTGTGCAGCTGTCATAAAACCAACAACATTGCCAGGGAAACGCAGTTTGCCTATACTGATTTTTATTGCCAATTCCCAAGCGGAAATCACGCTCAAATATACGCGATTAGTTCTATTGCGAATAATTTGCTCAGCGGTTGGGGACAACAAGGTATCGCCAGTAAAAAACCATATCGCGGTATGAGTGTCAAGGAGATAGCCGTTCATTTACATATAGTCCTTAAAATCATCAAGAGGTGCATCAAAATCATCTGCCATCCAGTAATCCCCTTTTACGCAACCGAATTCACGTTCTTTCAACTGCTCCAGTGCCGTAGCTTTGGGGGTAAAGCTAAGGATAACCGGTCCCATCGGTATTTCGCGGGGTACTTCAATTGTCAACCTGCGGCTGGCTGGTACTTCTACAGTTTGTGTAATGCTCATAAGGAAAATATAGCATGAAAATCAATAACTATCAAGGAAAAGGTTCAAAAAATTATTATGAAACTTAACCTCCCTCCCCAAAACAAAATAATCTTCTCAATCTAAACAAAGCTAATCACGCTCATCTCCATACATAGTAATCATTTCTTTAGTCTCAATCACCGCCCTTGTCTAATGGCTGCTACCCAAAGATTTAAGAATAACCACCATATAATAACCGCAACATACCCGCTCCTCTTTGTGATCTTCTAACCTTTGTGCTCTTAGTGTGAAAAATTTACAAGTAAAACTTTTGATGAAATTTCTGCGTTTTAAACAAATTTAGCATTAAAATTCATTAAAATAATCTAAAGCAAATTAACTTATATTTGAATAAATTTATGCAAATTTGTGTATTGACAAAATTAAACTAATGGCGGTATAATAAATTAATGTTATTCCGTTTAATAATACGCAAATTATTACTTGTTTTATTCATATTTTTACTCTTTGCTTTTAATGCTTGTGAAAACCCAATAATGGTAAAGTTATTGGAACCGCTTGCCCCGCAGAAGGAAAATGGCAACACTGATAAAACCAAGACACCTTCAACACCTCTCACGCCCCCGATATTTGTTCCTGACCCAGCGGCAACTGAAATTGCCGTTGTATTTGGCACCGGCGCTGGTCAGACAAGGGTAACAACAAAAAGAGAAGACGGTACCCAAGCCGGAACAATTACATATTCAAATGGCGGTTATACGTATACATATGGTACTACAAACGCTAATTATTCAAATGCGATTGTCAGGTTCAAGGTTAATTTGGGTACTTTCCGCTTAGGTGACTACGGCGGCGTTTCATTTAAATGGACGGGGATTTCCGGAGACGCAGGGTTAAGCAATTTGGAAAGCGCTCATCCGGAATACACTAAAAACCTTTTTATACTGGCTTCAGGCGATGAAGGCGATTTAACGCCGTGGAAAGATGACGGCTCCATTAAATCGGTTATTGTTAATACTGATTATTATTATAGTAATCCTAGCGAGCCATTATATCATGGAGCAGTAGGCGTACCAGCGGTAAAAGGGCAAGCTGGTTATCCTACGCCGAATTATTCTCTTGAGCCTTATGAAATAGCAACACCAATTGTTAGACAAAAAGAATTAACCGGAGAAGTATGGTTTTCTATTTATATCCATGCAAATGACGGCTCATATAAGGTAAGCGATTTCAAACTTATACCCGCCGCCAAGTTTATAAAGAAAGATCCGCCTCCGTCTCCAATTTCTTATGTTCCTAACCCAGCGGCAACTGAAATTGCCGTTCCATTTGGTACTGGTGCTAACCAGACAAGGGTGACATCAAAAAATTATGATGGCACCCAAGTCGGAACAATTACATATTCCAATGGCGGTTATATGTATACTTATGGTACTACAGACTCTAATTATGGATGGGCGGTAGTCAGGTTCAAGGTTGATTTGAGTAATTTCCGTTTAGGCGACTATGGCGGTGTTTCATTAAAATGGACAGGGATTTCCGGAGACGCAGGACTTAGCTCGGCAAATCCAACATACTATAAAAACCTTTTTATACTGGCTTCAGGCAATGAGGAGGGGATAACACCGTATGTATCTGACTATACTATTAAAGCACTTATCGTTAATACTGATTATTATGATATTAATCCTAACGCAGAATTTTATGCCAGTAATGTAGGCACACCTGCGGTAAAAGGACAAGCTGGTTATCCTACGCCGGATTATTCTCTTGAGCCGTATGAAATAGCAACACCAATTGTTAGACAGAAAGAATTAACCGGAGAAGTATGGTTTTCTATTTATATCCATGCAGAAAACGGCTCATATAAAGTAAGCGATTTCAAACTTATACCCGCCGCCGCTTTTATAAAGAAAGATCCGCCTCTGCCTCCACCTCCAATTCCTTATGTTCCTATCCCAGATGCAACTGAAATTGCCGTTCCATTTGGTACTGGCGCTAACCAGACAAGGGTGACATCAAGAAATTATGACGGCATCCAAGCCGGAACAATTGAGTATTCCAACGGCGGTTATACTTATACTTATGGCACTGTACCAGACTCTGTTTATGGAAATGCGATTGTCAGGTTCAAGGTTGATTTGGGTAAATTCCATTTAGGGGACTATGGCGGTGTTTCATTAAAATGGACTGGAATTTCTGGAGATGCAGGGTTAAGCAACATAGACGCTAACCATCCGGAATACACTAGAAACCTTTTTATACTGGCTTCAGACGATGAGGAGGCTATAACCCCGTGGAAAAATGACGATGATATTAAAACGCTTGTCGTTAATACTAACTATTATGATAGTAATCCTAGTGCGCCATTATATGATGGTTCAGCAGGTGTACCCGCGGTAAAAGGACAAGCTGGTTATCCTTCGCCGGATTATTCTCTTGAGCCGTATGAAATAGCAACTCCAATTGTTAGACAGAAAGAATTAACCGGAGAAGTATGGTTTGCTATTTATCTCCATGCATATGACGGCTCATATAAAGTAAGCGATTTCAAACTTATACCCACCGCCGCTTTTATAAAGAAAGATCCGCCTCCGCCTCCTCCTCCAATTGGTCCTCCTCCTCATATTACTGAAATGCCCGCAGGATATAGTTCATTCTATGTGGATCTTAGCGACTGGAAAACAGCCGGAACCAATGAAGGAGGTCTCAATTCTAATGTACCGACAGGATCGTTTGCGAATGGCAAATTAACTGTTACTTTTACAGAAAATAATCAAAGAGTAAACTTCAAATTAAAAGACTGGCAAGTAGAAATGTTAAAAAACAGAAATGAAACCAGTAATGTTATTTTTATTATTGATGTCATAGTTGTAACAGATAGCGATCCTTCTGGTGCCCTTTTCCGTTATCATATAGGCGACCCAATGAGTCCATCTAATTGGAATGCAACCAATAGCATCTATCCATATTCAGAAAAATTAGAAAATATACTCGGAAGAGAGACTTCATTCAGAAATGATGCCTACAATGAAGATAACCTTCGTTATTTCATCCTTCAGCACAGAAATGAATATACCATTAAAATAGAAATCAGTTCAATCCAAATTGGCGTGATAGCTGGAATAATAGAAACACCACTTTCTCCACCAGAAATGGTTTATATCCCCGGCGGCAGTTTCCAGATGGGTAGTGAAGAAGGAGATGTCAATACAAAGCCGGTACACACGGTAACGCTGAGCGGTTTTTACATGAGAAAATACGAAATAACGCAGGCGCAGTACCAGGCGGTAATGGGAAATAACCCCAGTTACTTTAACTCAAATCCAGCGTCTGGGGAGGTACAGGAGAACCGTCCGGTTGAAAGTGTAAGCTGGTATGATGCGATAGTGTTTTGCAACAAGCTTAGTATGCTGGAGGGATTAAGCCCCGCGTACAGCATATCTGGCAATACTGATCCTTCGGTATGGGGAACCGTACCTACCAGTAGTAACACGGCATGGGACGCGGTAGTAATAGTCAACGATTCCAACGGTTACCGATTACCTACTGAAGCGCAATGGGAATATGCCGCAAAAGGAGGGGACGGTTCGCCTGGGAATTACATGTATTCAGGAAGCAACAATGTAGGTGACGTGGCTTGGTATGCAACTAACAGTGACAGTAAGACGCATGAAGTAGGAAAGAAGGCACCCAACGGTTTGGGATTGTACGACATGACCGGGAATGTGTATGAGTGGTGCTGGGACTGGTGGGGGATTTATTCAAGCGAAACACAGACTGACCCTGGAGGTGCGGACTTTGGGGAGAACCGTGTGAGACGCGGGGGGGCTGCTACCACTAATGTGTATTACGTTCGTCCCTTTACGCGAGGGGGCGCCTTCCCGTACAGCAGGGACACGAGTCTCTGCGGCTTCCGGATTGTTCGCCCCTTAGATTAATAGGCTTAAATAAGGAAGAAAAATGCCAATGCCTGAGCAAATGGAGAAAAGGAATTATTATGAAGCTTAAAACTTCGCCACAAGACAAAATACGCTTCTCAATCGGGACAAAGCTAATCACAATCATTTCCATTATCGTGATCATTTCTTTAGGCTCAATCACCGCCCTTGTCTCATGGATGGTACGCGAAGATTTAAAAATCGCCGCCGAGGAAAACAACTTTGAGGCGAACAGGAGGGCGGCGCAAGAGGCAGAAGACACTCTGGCAAATATGCGGATATCATCAGCACAGCTAATGTACACGATAAACGCCCTTGAGGTGCTCTCTGATTCTGTCGCTTCGACCACTTCGACAAACTCAGTGGCCTCAGCGGCATTGATGGGTGCGAAGATGCAGGAAGCGGCGGATTTTTTCTTTGCTCAGAATAACCGCGCCGTGGCGTTTGCCTATATGCTCAAAGGGACGCGCAATGTTTTGGTGAACAGGGAATTCTTTCTCTCACGGGGCATAGACCAGTCGCTTGCCGAGACTTATTTTAAGGATAATGAATTTTCCCTGTTACGCGCTACAAGGGGGGAGACGGTACTGTTAAACGCCGCTCCCGTTCTTGAAAGGCCGGTTCTCGCGCTGTTCTTCCCGTTGCATGGGACGGATGGACAAAGTGGAGCGGGAGGAGTTTTAATTGCCATTGAAAAATTAGTTGACAGTTTTGGTTCCGGCGCGAACCAGTCGTTTTTGATAAATGACAAAGGCGATATTTTAATACATTCCGATTTTTCCCTGTTAAAAGAAGGCGCGAATATCGAGAACTTTGATTTTATCCATAAAATACGTGAAGAACCGGATCGCAACAAACAAGAACTGATAAATGCCGATTTCAATTTTAACGCTGATGTCTCTGCGCCGCCACAGTCCGTTTTGCATTATACGGCGTTTAACAAATTGGCTTATGGCGGCTGTATCGTAATCACAAGCATAGAGTACGAAAAAGTTTTCGAGGGCATCACCGCCACGACGCGGCGCAACATCTACCTTACCGCCGCCGTTTTGTTCATCTCTGTAATGTTTATCTGGTTTTTTTCAAAAACAATTTCAAGCCCGCTTAAGGATTTGGCGGCGGCGGCAAAGAGCATAGAAGGCGGTCAATTTGAATTGCAACTGCGGCCTAAAGGCCATGATGAAATTGGGTTGTTAGGCGCAAGTTTTCAGAAAATGTCTGGCGCGTTACGCATATTCGGCAGATTCACAAATCGCGAAATCGCGGTAAAGGCAATGCGGGGCGAAATAAAACCGGGGGGCATGCCAAAACATGCAACAATCTTTTTTTCAGATATACGGGGCTTTACCGCGCTGTCGGAAAATTTTACAAAAACTTTTGGGAACGAAGCGTCGGACAAAATCGTCTTCTGGCTTAACAATTACCTTACAAGCATGGTCGAGTGCGTAGAAAAAACGGGCGGCGCAGTGGACAAGTTCATAGGAGACGCGGTAATGGCTCATTGGGGCACGGCGTACACGGCGGGCAGTCCGAGGAAAGACGCTTTTAACTGCGTCAAGGCGGCTATTATGATGCGCCATGCGCTGATGGCGTTAAACAAAAGTCGTAATGCCAATGACGCGGGCAACCCGCCCATTAGAATCGGCTGCGGTATTAACACGGGGATTGTCACCGCAGGACAAATCGGAAGCGATCTGCGTATGGAGTACACGGTAATTGGCGACCCTGTGAATCTCGCTTCCCGCGTTGAAGCTCTGACCAAACCTCTTGCGACTGATATTCTAATTACCGAAGATACGTGGAAACTTATCGGAGATAATTTCATTACAGAGGAAATGCCGCCGGTTACTGTAAAAGGGAAGGCGAAGCCGGTGCGGTTATTTGCGGTCGTAAATTTTGTCGAGGCGAAAGCCGGTCCGCGCACCCTTGCGGAAGTCAGAAAAATACTGGGCGTTGAAGCGCCGGAGCTTTCAACCGTCAATCTTGACGCGGAAGAAAAGAAATACAAAATCGGCGGCGAAAAAAAATGACACCGATAAAAGTTATAACAAAAAATGTTATCTCGAAAGAAACAAACCCGATGGAAAGCGGCAAATCAAAAGCGGATGCCAATCAGCCGCAAAAGCCTCGTCCGCGTAAATGGTTTGCCGATGTATTTGTAATAATTTTTTGCGTATCCGGTGCGGTATTCAGCTTAAATCTGTTCAGACTTGATCTGTTTCAATCAATCGCCTCCCTTAACAAAAAACCAATGGGGACTGTTACTGTTAAGTATAACAATGTCCAGCGCCGCTTTTCGGATCGCCTTTTGTGGAGCCGTCTTGCCGTTGAATCGCCCGTGTACCTCGGCGACATTATTCGCGTGGCGGAATATTCAGCCGCGACCTTGCGTATAAATGACGATGTTATCGACATAAACGAAAATTCCCTGATACGCATACGCGCCTCCGTAGACGATGAAGGCCGCATTGTAATTGACATGGGTTCGGGAAGTTTGAGCGTCTCAGGCGGCAAAACCGGCGCGGTGAATAGCGGTGTGGCTTTAAAAATTATGGGTAGCGTAATTGCACCGGAAGCTGGAACAACGTTGAGCGTGTCTGCCGGGGAAAGCGGCATGACGGTACAGGTGAACGAGGGAAGCGTACTCATCACAAAAGAAGACGGGCAGAGCAGTGTCCTTGTCACAGGTGAAAATTTAACTCTGGATACTGACGGCGTTGAACAGGCGGTTCCATCAGCAGTGGTTACACTGCCGCGTCCAAACGCCCGCTTCATTAAAAGTAACGTTGAGCCGCTTAACGTCCGCTTCGCGTGGAATACGGCAAATATCGAGCAAAAAAACCGTTGCGTTTGGAAATAGCCGCTGCTCCTAACTTTACGCGCCTTACGCAAACAGTCGAAGGCGTTGATTCTGCCAACGCCGCCCTTAGCGCCGGGAATTGGCATTGGCGACTG
The DNA here is from genome assembly GCF_054786175.1 of Treponema sp. R8-4-B8. NCBI lineage: Bacteria > Pseudomonadati > Spirochaetota > Spirochaetia > Treponematales > Treponemataceae > Treponema > Treponema sp. R8-4-B8. Next base: position 38,016 of record NZ_BDHE01000490.1, on the reverse strand, counting down.
TCGTATCAAGGTACTGTTTTGAGCATGGGGCAATTTACCATTGTAGACGCGGCGGTGTCAACATTGGTAAGTCCGATTCAAGACAGCATGTTCCGTTGCCGGGAAAATTTGCCCGCCGTCCGTTTTGAATGGCAGCCGGTAGAAGAAGCGTCCTATTATGTTCTGGAAGCCGGTCTTGCGCCGGATTTGTCGGGCAATTTAATTACAAGGCAAACCGCCGTCGCTTCTTTTATCGAATCGGTTCCTGAAGCGGGAACATGGTATTGGCGGGTAAAGCCTATTTTTTCTTCTATATATGAAGGCAGTTCCGTTTACTCTCCGGTCGCGTCTTTCAAAATAGAACAGATTGACGAGCCGGTGAAAGCCGTATCTGCTGACAATCTTGAAGGGCGGGATTCCTCCCCTGTAATTGCCGCCGCTACGGTTGCAAACAATTTTGAAGATCGGGGTTCTTCCCCCGCGACTGAAGCTGTACCTGCGTTAGTTGAAATGCGGATTTCTTCTTCGGTTACTATGGTGCTGCCTGAACCTGCGCCAGAACAGAAGCCGGAACCGGTAAAGGCGGCAAAGACCGCTAATCAACCGGCTCCGGTTTTTTTGCCGGAAGTAAAGAATCTTTTGCCTGCCGCCGAAAAGAAAATTCAATTTGAAGATTTGCGGAAAACGCGCCGGATTGATTTTTCATGGTCGCCTGTGAATGGGGCCAATGCGTATATCTTTACTTTGTATCATAAGGGCGATAATGGAAGACGGCGGCGTGTCATTCAAACGGAACCGCTTAAAAAAACAAATTGGACTCTTGATAATTTTGCCCTTTTGGATCGCGGGACTTTTATATGGCAAGTGGAAGCGGTTACCATTAACCGCAACGGTAAAATTGAACAGAGGGGTAATGTAACAGAAAATACATTTATCATAGACATTCCAGTTTCCAGTGTTCCGGAGATAGAAGATATAGGAGTCCTCTATGGTAATTAATTTCCGCAGCTTGTTTTTTGTATTGCTATTTTTATGCTTTATAAATGTTTTATTTTGCCAGGAAGATGACGCGGGTAATAAACATCGTATCGCGTGGACAAAGGACGATTACGCTTTGCGGTATGAAGTATTAATTGAAAAAGAAGAGAATAATAAATATTCTAATTTCTTGCGTGAATTCACGGAAGAGCCTTTTATTTATATTTCACTTCCGCCTGGGAATTACCGTTTGCGCGTAATACCCTATGACTTTCGCGATGTTCCCGGTAAAGGGACAGGATGGAAAAATTTTAAAGTCTTAGCCGTTACAACGCCGGATTCAGAATCTGAACCGGAATCACAGTTGGTAATGGAAGACCCGTCGCCGTCATTCCCTGAGCAGGAAGAAGTCCAAACGCCGCAACAAGCGGAAAATAAAACGCCGAAAGAAAATGTAACAGAAAAAATAACGGAAGACGCGGATTTAACAAAACCGGAAAAACAAAAAGATTTATTTGTCGCGCTTTTTGCTGAAGGTGTAGGTTATTCCCGTAAAAATGGCGCGCTTGGAGGCGGCATTGTATTTGGCGGAAGTTTGGACGGCAAGGGAATTGGTTTGCGTCTGCTTTACGCGCAGGATGCGGAAAACTTTATCTTTTTAGAAGCTCTTGCCCATGTACGCTTTTACTTGTCACCCAAAAAAGACAATACGGGTATTTTCTTGCAAGCGGAGGGAGGCATAGTTTTTTTCTCATATGAAAAATTTCAGTTCACAGGTTATCTTTCTCCCGTTGGCGGCATAAGCGCAGGCTGGCGTTTCATGATGAATAAAAATTGGTATATAGAACCTTTTGTCCGAGTAGGCTACCCCTATATTTTCGGCGCAGGTTTCTCTACTGGTTTTAGATTTTAATTCGCAATATCTCTCACAAAGATCACGAAGATACAAAGATCACAAAGGGGGAAGAGGGGGTTTTTGTCCGAGGACTATACTTGAGCTTCACGATAAGATAACGGACAAAAACCACCTGATTTCTCTTTGTGATCTTCTCTTCCTTTGTGTTCTTAGTGTGAACTCTTAAAAAAAACTTCTCTAATCTCCGCTACTAAATAAAAAGACCCCGTCCCAAGCACCGGCAGAATTTTTCCGTCTCTGCTAGAATTCTTTGCGAATAAAACCGCCTGCCTAACCGCTTCCTGCGTATCTTTAACAAGCGCCACTTTCTCACGCCCCGCTATTTCTGCGAAAGTTTCGTAAACTTTGTCAGGATCGCTTGCTTTAAAAGTTCCGGGAGTGGTGATAAATATTTTCGCGAAGTGCGGACACGCTATCTCCGCCATTGCCGCGGAATTTTTGTCGGCGGCGCAGCCGAAGAGAAGAACGCCGCCTTCGCCGTAGAGCAGGCAAAAAGTTTCTACGCACAGGGCAAGGCTTTCCGGGGTGTGGGCGCCGTCAATGATGAAAGGCGGCGTGTCGGCTCCTGTCATTTTTTCAAAACGGGCGGGGATTTTTAACTTTTTAAGGCCGCCGCGGATAGCGTCCTCCCCAATCTGCGGGAATGCGATTTTAAGCGCGGCAATGGCGAGAGAGGCGTTTTCCGCCTGCACTTTTCCGGGTATTGGTATGGAGAGTGATAATGGCGATGTATGCGCTATGTTTTTATCAGTGTTAAAAGAAAGGGTAAAATCAGTGCCTTGCGTAGTTATTTTTATATTGGAAAGATTAGCGGTTTGCAGAAAATAAATTAACGGGCTATTTTTCTCCCGCGAGCTTTCTTTAAATACATTTAACGCTTCATCGCATTGTTTTGCCAAAACCAATGGTTTGCCCTTTTTTATAATACCCGCTTTTTCAGTGGCAACCGCTTCTATTGTGCTGCCTAAAAAACTAGTGTGTTCCAATTCGATTAATGTTATTACGCTAACCAACGGGTCAAGCACATTGGTTGAATCAAGCCTCCCGCCCATTCCTGTTTCAACTACCATCACATCGCATTTTGCTTTTTTAGCGCAGAGGAAAAAAAGGAGCGTTAAGAGTTCCCAAAAAGTAGGTTCGCATCCGTCAGCGAATGTTGGAGAAAAAAGCGAAGCCGCGTTTGACTGCGTTTTTACAAGGGCGGGAAGACGCTCTTCTACGATGTTTTTCAGTTCGTCGCCCGCAGAACAGTAGATGTCATCGCTAAAATATAAATCGCCAAGACAGATGCGTTCCCTTATGTCGGTTACATGGGGCGACATATAGCGAGCCACGCGGAAACCGGCGGCTGTCAACATGGCGGATAACATGCTTGTTACAGAACCTTTGCCCTTAGAACCTGCGATGTGAATGGAAGGAGCGCAGAGCTCAGGATGATCCGCCAATTCCGCTAAAACTTCCATCCTCTCTATTCTGAAACTTTTTGGCTTTTGTCCCCGCTCAAGATTAATAAAATCGGATAACCAATTAAAAACACTTTCAGACGATCTAAAATATTCTTCCATTTATTGTGGTTCGTGGTAAAAATTTAGACTTTCATATCGTATGGTATGTCGAACTTTACAATCTCGACATCCGGGTAACCGTTTTCTTCAAGATATTTTTTCAAGTGAGCCTGCGCTTTCTTTTCGCCGTGAACGAGGAATATCTTTTTAAGGCGGGAAGTGTCCACCGCTTTAAGCCACTCAAGTATTTCAAAATAATCGGCGTGGGCGCTGAAAGCGTTTATCTCCTCTACCTGCGCGTTTAGTTTGTACCAATCACCGAGGATTTTTACTTCTTTTTCGCGGTTGCGTATGCGCCGCCCCAAGGTGTTTTCCGCCATGTAACCGACCGTCAAAATTGTAGTGTTTGGATCCTGAATGTTTTGTATAAGATGATGCTGGATGCGTCCGGCTTCGCACATTCCATCGGCTGAAATTATGATAAACGGTCCTTTATAATCGTTTAACGCTTTTGATTCCTGAACGCTGATGGTAAAATGCAGGCTGTTAAAACCAAACGGGTTTTTATGGTGTTTGATAAACGCCTCTTTTATTTCCTCACTGTAACATTCGGGATGAACTTGGAAAATTGTCGTCGCGTTAGTTGCCATCGGCGAATCGACAAAAATCGGCACTTCGGGAATGGTGCCGTCGTCTACAAGAAGATGGAAATAATAGACAAGCTCCTGGGTGCGTTCAATGGCAAAGGAAGGAATCAGTATTTTTCCCTTGTTCTCAATAGTCCGCTTTGCCATGATTGCGAGTTTTTCTATCGCTTCATCGGTTGAATCGTGCCTTCGGTCGCCATAAGTGCTTTCAAGGATAATGTAGTCGGGAACTGTTTTGGGAATTGCGGGGTCGCGTATAATCGGTTTGCCCTTGCGCCCTAAATCGCCTGTGGCAAGTATGTTCATCTCCTCGCCGTTTTTCTTAATTTTTATTTCAGCGAGCGCAGAGCCAAGAATGTGCCCCGCATCGTAAAATTCAAGACTCACTCCATCGCCGATAAACATGGGTCTGTTATACGAAACCCCAACCATTTGTCCGACCGCCCCTATCGCGTCATGTTCCGTAAAAAGGGGAGTCCATGTAAATTTTTCTCCCTTTTTTTTGGCTTCCTTTTGCAGGAATTTCGCGTCGTGAGCTTGAATATTGGCGGAGTCCATCATAATCAAACTTGCTATGTCTCTTGTCGCGGGGGTAGCGAAAATATTTCCCTTGTAGCCCTGTTTTGTCAAAAGCGGTAAAAGACCGCAATGATCAAGATGACCGTGAGTCAGTATAACGCTGCTGATTTTATCAGCCGAAATGCCAAAGTTTCTGTTTTTACGATCCGCGTCCGCCCTGGAGCCTTGAAATGCCCCGCAATCGATCAAATAACTTTGCCCGTCAATCTCAAGCACATGCTTGGAACCTGTTACCTCTTCGGCCGCGCCGAGAGATTTAAATACTGCTTTCATAAGAGAATTGTATCATGAAAAACCGCCAATGTCATCTATATTTTAATAATTTTATACTATTAAATTTTTAAGCAATAATTTATAATATTAGATATAGTATGAAAAAGATATTTTTTGTTATTTTCCTGTTAATAACCTTAACATTTTCTTTTGCCCAAGAAAGCGAATCTGACGCGTCTGAAGCTGTTTCCGCGGAAAATGTTCCCGCCGAAACAGTTTCCTCTGAAGATGTTTCAGCAAAAAGTGTTTCTACTGAGGCTGTTTCTACTAAAGAAAATGAAGAAAAAGTAACAGAAACCGAAGCTGAAACGCCGAACCCCCAGGTTTTATCGGATGGCGCGAAAAAACCTAAAAAAGAACTGCATTTTCTATACAGGCTGGGAATCGCGATTTTAATAGTTGCCGCGCAGATTTTATTTATTAAGTTAATTTGGTTATTGTTTAAGCGTCTGGATAAAAAGATTGAAGAAGCGGAAAACGAAAAAATAAAAGCTTTATATGTCAATAAATTCAGAGTTCTTACGGCAAAGCACGTTACTCAGGCAATACAGATTTTTTTCAAATTGATAAAATACCTAATCACCGCAATTCTGCTTTTTCTTACAATTCCGATTATTTTCAGTTTGTTCTCCGCTACAAAGAATATTGCGTCGAAATTATTCGGTTATATACTAAACCCGATAAAGAAAATCCTTATGGGCGCGGTTGAGTACATTCCGAATCTTATTACAATTATAATCATAGTTACAGTTACCCGTTATGCGCTAAAAGCGCTTAAATATTTCGCGTCTCAAATAGAAAAGGGCAAACTGAAGCTTCCCGGATTTTTTCCGGATTGGGCCGCGCCTACGTTAAGAATCGCGCAGGTTCTTCTGTGGGCGTTTACCATTGCGGTTATTTATCCTTATTTGCCCGGCTCCGATTCAAAGGCATTCCAGGGAGTTTCGGTTTTTATAGGTATTATTTTCTCACTTGGTTCGACAAGCGCGATTGGAAATCTTGTCGCGGGACTTGTAATTACATATATGCGTCCTTTTAAATTAGGCGACCGCGTTCAAATTAAAGAGATAACTGGTTTTGTTGTAGAAAAAAATCTGATGGTAGTCCGGTTAAAGACGCATAAAAATGAATATGTAACCTTTCCAAATATGATTATTTTAGGATCAAATATTATTAATTACAATACGTCGTCAGATGAAGATGAAGAAGGTTTAATTATTTACTCGGAGATTACATTTGGCTACGCGACTCCCTGGCAGACGATACATGACATATTAATAAAAGCCGCGCTTAATACCGAGTATGTTCAGAAAACCCCCAAACCTTTTGTGCTTCAAACTAAATTAGATGATTTCTACGCAAGTTATCAGATTAACTGTTACACGAAAGAAGTAAGCAAGATTCCTAGTATTTTCGCGGCGCTTTACGCGAATATTCAAAACGGTTTTCAGGAAGCCGGACTTGATATGACTGCGGCTCATTATAGGGTTATTACTACAAAGAAGAGTTAAAAGGTTGTATTAGCCTTTACGCTCTGGTAATAGGTATACTTGTGTTTTGAATGTTTGTATGTTATAATAGATGTATGAATAAATACTTAAAAAATTTACTTCTTTCATTCTGTGTGCTGTTAGTGGCCTCTTGTCAGAGCCAGCAAATACAAAAACCGCAGGAACCCGAGAGCGGGGAATTTGCGGAAATGCGTCCCGGAGTCCGTAATCTTGACGAACTTACAGCCACGTTTACAAGTCTGGAAATGGAGCTTGATTTTCGTAAATCTTTCTTTGCAAGCGAAGCGCAGATTTTTACGGCGATATACGAAGGGCTTTTTTCCTATCATCCTCTTTCTTTGGAGCCTGTTCCGGCGTTAGCTGAAAGATGGTCACTTTCCGAAAACAAAATGCAGTGGACTTTTACTCTGCGCCGTAACGCGCGTTTTTCCAACGGCGATCCAATACGGGCGGAAGATTTCCGCGCCGCGTGGCTTTCTCTTCTTACTCCCGGTCTTGAATACCCTTATTCAAGTTTTTTTGACGTTATCGAAGGCGCAAAGGATTACCGTAACGGCGTTTTAAAAGACCCGGATAAAGTCGGCATACAGGCGGTTGATCAAAGAACCCTTGTCGTAAAACTCAATTCTCCCGCGTCTTTTTTTCCGGCTATGCTGTGCCATCATTCGTTCAGCCCGATTCATCCTTCTATGTTAGATAAAGATGATTGGTCTCCTTATAAGGCTGGAAAAGACTGGACTCCTCCTGTTTCCAACGGGCCGTTTCAAATCATTTCAATGGATACTGAAAGTATTGTTATGAAAAAATCGGAACAGTATTGGGATTCCCAGCGCGTCACGTTAAATAAACTTATTATTAAATTTACGGAAACCGCCGATCAAGCCGCGCATCTTTGGAATTCCGGAGAGGCGCGCTGGATTTCCGGTGATGTGGACATAGATTCGCTGACGGACCGTTCTGGGATTCAAGTGAATGTTATGTTTGCCACTCATTATTATTATATCCGCAGCGCCGAAAAACCCTGGGACGATTACAGGGTCCGCAGGGCAATGACCCTTGCGCTGCCCTGGGAAGAAATACGCAGTAATTATTTTCTTCCGGCTGAAACCTTGATTTTTCCCGTTGCCGGATACCCCGAAGTCGAAGGAATATCAGAAACAAATTACGAAGAGGCTCTAAGTTTAATGGAAGAAGCCGGATATAAAGACGGCGCGGGAACGCCCGTTCTTGTTATTCGCATAACGCCGGGGCGCGATGCGGAGCGTGTCGGTTCTTTAATGGCTCAGGCATGGAAAGAAAAATTGGGTTTAAATGTGCGCGTAGAGGTAATTCCCTATAACAGATATTTTCAATCCATGAAGGAAAACGGGTATACAGTCGGTTCCATAACATGGATTGGGGATTTTGCCGATCCTTACGCTTTTCTGCAGATGTTCAGGCGCGATTCAAATTTAAATGACGCGCGTTTGGATGACCCTGACTATGAAGCGTTAATTGAACAATCCATGGTGGAAGAGGGAAAAACCCGTTTGGAAACTTTGTCTAAGGCGGAAAAACTTTTATTGGACAGGGGGGTTGTGCTGCCCGTCTTTTTTAATCCCGCGGTAAATATTATTGATACCGGCGAGATGGACGGATGGTATCCTAACGCGATGGACATTCATCCGTTTAAATATATGGCTTTTAAGGCATTCCGCCCCCTGCCCGGCGTCGCTCTTATAAAATGATAAAAACCGGTCTTGGATACGACATACACCGCTTAAAAAAAGGGCGACGTTTTCTCCTTGGCGGCGTTGAAATTCCTTTCTCAAAAGGGGAGGACGGCCACTCGGACGGAGACGCTCTTGCCCACGCGGTATGCGACGCCATTCTTGGCGCCGCCGCTCTTGGCGACATTGGCGAATTATTTCCGCCTTCCGATCCCGCGTATAAAAACGCCGATTCCATGAAACTTTTGCGTAATGTTTTTACGCGAGTAAAAACATCGGGCTGGAAACTAGTCAATCTTGATTGCGTAATAATCTGTGAAAAACCGAAAGTGCTTCCCTTCCGCGACGCTATCCGAAACTCGCTCGCCAAGACTCTGGAAGTCCCCCTAGATTGCGTCTTTGTTAAAGGAAAAACCGCGGAGGGTTTAGGTTCCGTAGGCAAGGGCAGGGCAGTCGAAGTTTTAGCGCAATGCCTGCTTGAGAAAATTTAATGAGCGGCTCCAAACCAAAATGGGACAAAATTTTTTCCGCCCTTGAAAAATGGCGCGAAGAAATTATTACCGTAAAAGGAGCGGAAGATCCTTCCGTTACAACCGTAGCACAGCAGTATCGCCGCGATCCGTGGGCTGTGCTTGTTTCTACTATTTTAAGCCTGCGTACCAAAGACGAAGTAACCCTTGCCGCGTCAAAGCGGCTTCTTGAAAAAGCTGGCAATCCCCAAGCGTTAAGCGCGATAAAAGAGGAAAAACTCGCGAAACTAATCTATCCTGTCGGGTTTTACCGTAATAAAGCGTCTTCATTAAAGAAAATCGCTTCTATTTTGATTGTGCAGTACAACGGCGAAGTGCCTTCGTCAATGGAAGCGTTGCTTGCCCTTCCCGGGGTCGGCAGAAAAACAGCCAATCTTGTGCTTACGGAAGCTTTTGATCTTGACGGTTTATGCGTGGATATACACGTTCACCGTATTTCCAACCGCTGCGGGTGGCTAAAAAGCAGAAATCCTGAGGAAACAGAAATGACATTAAGAGAAATTTTACCGCTCCATTATTGGAAGCGAATTAATTATTTACTAGTTCTTTACGGACAGAAATTATGCCGTCCTGTAAGTCCATTTTGCTCACAATGCGTAATAAAAAAACATTGTTCGCGTAACGGTGTGGATAAATCAAGGTAAAATAAAACAACAGGAATGAAAAACCACAGACTTCTCATTCCTTATTGTTCATTTTTTAACCGCCTTTGAAATACCCTTAAGCGCTTTTATCAATGTTTTGTTATTAGCCGCTTTTTTAAGATCGTAATCCATCTGCGCTAATAGCCAAAATTCCGGCTTTGTGCCGAAATATTTCGCCAGACGCACGGCGATGGATGTTGTTATTCTGCTCTTGTCAAGGCTGATAAGCCTTAATGCAGTCTGACTGCATTTAATATCTTTTGAAACTCTGTTGCAATTTAATTTGTACTTTGCAATAAGATCCAAGAGCAATGTTCCTGGTGATTGTTTGGTTCTTGCCATTATAACTCCTCTTGTTTAAATATAATATAAATGCAATATATAGTCGAGTACTTTTTATTATTTTTTAATAATTTTTTCTACTTGCCAAACTGCCCTTTTATTATTTTTTCCTGTAAAAAGCAAATGTTCATTTATTCCCGCTGATTCAAGCGTGCTTAACGCAATATCGTAATTTCCAATAATATCTTTCGCACAGTGAGCGTCTGCTGTAATTATTACAGGAACTTTAAACTTTTTGATAATTTTAAGAAAAGCAAGTGAAGGATAAGTTTCTTGTATTTTATTCCGATTTATTCCGCCTGTGTTTATTTCAAAAACTAATCCGGCTTTTGCCGCCATTCGCGCGATTTCACTTTGTCTTTTTGCTTCTTCTTCCTGCGCCCATAAATTTTTTCCATAAGTATTTTTTTTAATCAGATCGGCGTGTCCGATTATATCAAAGCCTCCGCCGTGAATCATCTCGGCAACCGCGTCATAATACGCGTGCATCAATTTTTGCGCGTCACCGTTAAATCCTTCTTTAAGCCCATTTTCAAATTCTTCCAGAGAACCGTCAACTGTAAATGGCTGCGCTCCGTTTTCAGGAAAAAGATAATGTACGCTGCCTATTATATAATCAAGGTTTAATTTGATTATATCGCTGTCAAGTGGAGAACGCTTTCCCTTTATATAATCCACTTCTAATCCCAAAAAGACGTTTAATTTTCCGCGCCAGTTATCTTTTGCTACAAGAACTTGTGAGGCGTATTCTTCTGCAAGAGTACTTTTCATGTTCCAGTCGGTACTAAATCCAAGCTGTTTGTCAACTGGAGCGTGAGAGCTGAATCCAATCGCGAAAAGAGATTTTTCATAAGCGGCGCGGCACATTGTTTCTATGTCGTCTTTTCCATCGCAAAATTTAGTATGTACGTGCATACTGGAAAATAGCGGTTGTTCTGTCATTTTCCCTCCAAAAGCTATTATACACCATTAACGCTATACACAAAAAGCTATATTATGGTATTATAATGTATGTCTGCTTATAAAAAAATATATCAAAATATTAAATACGTTGTTTTGCTTCTGCTATTGACCGCCACGCAAGTTTTTGCACAAAACAACCGTACAAACGATACATCCATTAGTTCCCCGTGGAGGCGAATCAGAGATTCGCAATTTTCTTCAAGTGTCGTATCCATCAAACTTGATAAATTCCTCCTGTATGTCGGGAATCAGTCTGAAATGACCGAAATGACGGCGAATGAATTTGATATGCCGGGATTTGAACCGTACTACGGAGGGGACTTGCCCGACCCTGCGGGTCATAGTGAAAATTATTATGTTTTTAAAACTACATTTTCCGTCAGCACTGATTGCAAGGACAGGAATATTTCTCTGTACTTTAACCCGCTGTACACGCCGTTTATTATTCGTATCAATAATACTGTAGTCTACCAATCAGGCATATACTCAGGCGGAGTGTACAGTACTGGAACGGCTCTCGCCGCCCATGTGCCGCTTGCAGACGGATTGATTTTTTATTCAGATGATGACGCCCCAATTGAAAATGTTCTTGTAATCGAAGCGTTTCCTGAATACGAAAAAAACCCGCTGCCTGAATTTTCAATAGCCGAATTTTCTGTTAATGAAAGGAAAGCGTTCATAAAGAATCTCCTGACTTCCCACCTGGTGCTTATGGCTCAGGTTCTTTCTCTGCTTATCGCCATTTATCATTTCTTCCTCTTTTTCTCCAGGGGCCGCAATATAAAGTATTTGTATTTTTCGCTATTGTGTTTTTCATTTTTCCTTGCCTACGCTAATGTCGGTTTTGTCTATTCCTCGGCGCATTATACGTTGCTCGAGAAAGTAAGCCGTATCTTTCAAGTGTTATGCTTGCCATTTTTTGCCGCGTTTATACTGGAGTCGGTTGGAATATTCGGGAATAAAAAAAAGTATATTGCCGCCGTTCTTCTTGTCTACAGTCTGTTATGCGCTTTATTCATAGCCCTTCAAAATACAAAACAATCGGTAAACGAGATGTTTGGCGTTATGACAAATATCAACACAATCCCGATTCTTGCGGGCAGTATTATTATTCTCTCTTACGTCGTTTTTTTCAGGAAAAACAACAAAGTTGTGCCGTTTTTTATCATCGCGCTTACAGTCGCCGGTTGCAGCCTGCGCGATCTTTTTGTCCTACAGAGCGGTTCTGTTCCGTTGTTTTGGGCGGCTCCTTACTCTTTCATGGTCATGGTAATTATAATTTACGCGATGCTGATGACCGAGGAAAATTTTATACAGAACGCGTTTTCCCGCTACCTCGCTCCTGAAATTATTTCCGAAATTATCAAAGACCCCGACAAGCTGAATCTTGGCGGCGAAAAGCGTGAGATGACCGCGCTATTTACCGACATACAAAATTTCTCGTCGATTTCCGAACAGCTTGATCCAGCTCATCTGGTCAAGCTTCTTAACAAGTACCTTACAACGATGAGCGATATAATCATGGAACACCTGGGAACCATAGACAAATACTGGGGAGACGCGATTATCGCGTTCTTTGGCGCTCCGTTGTTCAATGCCGATCACGGAGTCCTAGCCTGCCGCAGCGCCCTCGCGATTAAGGCGGCGGAGAGGGAGTTAAACAAAATAATAGCCAACGAAAAGTTAAGCCCTGTGCCGCTTTTTACCCGCATCGGAATAAACACGGGTGAAATGGTAGTGGGCAATATGGGCGCTGAAAAAAAGATGGATTATACCATCATGGGGAACGCGGTAAACCTCGCTTCCCGCATTGAAGGCGTAAACAAGCATTACCAAACAGGCGGCATATTGATAAGCGAATACACAAGGGCAAAAATCGGCGATGAGTTTATGTTTCGCCGTATTGACCGCGTAAGAGTGGTTGGGATAAACAGGCCGTTGCGCCTGTATGAATTACTGCCAACGGATACTGATAAAGGCATGGTGGAAATTTGGGAGAAGGCGATTGATTTATATGAGCGCATGGATTTTAAAGAAGCGCTGCCCTTGTTTTCTTCGCTGATGGAGCGTTACCCAAATGACAATGTAGCCAAGTTTTACGCGCGGCGTTGCAATGTCTTTGCAGAAACTCCGCCGCCGCCAGAGTGGGACGCGATAAAAAATCTGACGGAGAAATGAAATGCCTCGCCATAAATTCAGCCTTTGTAGGAATTACAGACATCAAACGGTAATATAAAATCAACCTTGTTTTCTTTTACGGTTATAAACTGAACAGCGTCCTTAAAATCATTCCAGCGCAGAGCCAATGCGGTGGAGATGGTTGTTTGAGTGATTGGAGCAACAGTATTCTGGAGCGGGTGTGTGAGCAGGCGATGTTGTGGGTACAAAGTTTCAGACAAAACTGTATTGTTCTGTGGAATACTTATTTTTCTGAAATGATTTTTAACAACGCATCAGGTTCTAACGCAGGTATGGATGAATGAACAAAGTCTGATGTATTACGAGTTACTATATAATCTACCGCAATATTTTCTCCTGTGGCGTATTGTACTGCATCTTCAAAATCATCCCACTCAAGAGATATAGCTTGTCGGATTGTATTACCAGTTACGGCGGCAATATCAACAATTGCTAATATATTTTTTACTAAAGTTATAGCAATTTCTTTGCTTTTCCGTTCACGACGAATTATATAGTATATATCAGTTATAGTGGAGGCTGAAAGAAATAGTTCTATTCCTCCCTTTGATAAACCTAAAACTTTAGTACCTGCGCTACAAAATGGCTGCCTTTCAAGTAGCACATCAAGGGCAATATTTGCATCAACAAGTATCTTCATACGCGATATTTATCCGCAAGCCGCTGCTCTCGAATATCATTTATACTTATGTCAGACGGTAGATTCGTTCCGGCAAGCGCGCCAACAAGAGTTTGTATTTCAAAAGCTTTTGCCCATTCATCAATTTGAGCCAAAGTCAGCTGAAAAGGTTTTTTTTGAGTCGAAAACGGTATCTTTTCTGTTTCTTCATCTGCCGGAAATAAAACCACTTCAATTTTTCTATTTTGTAAAGTTGGAGGTAAATCAAAGATACTTGTTAGAACGTTAGAATCAACAATTTTTCGAAGCGCAGTCATTTTTCCTCCTGTTTGTTTTTCCACTGTTGTAATCATATACTATTTTTTAGCTTTTATCAATATCTAAATGCAACTTATCATCGCGCCGCTTTTTTCATCATGTTGACCTGTTACCGCAAGTTTTACAATACTGCCTGAAACCGCGTTTTCAATGCGGTCTCTTTCTCCGGTAACTAGCACAAGGCCGCGCTCGCAACAGGCATAGCGGCCAAAGCGGTTGTATGGCAGTGGGAACGCGTCGGAAATAATTCGCGCTTCTTCTTTTTTCGCCGAAGGTGTGCCTGTTAATAGAAAACTGAAAACCAGCCTCTCTTTGGGAAGTTTAGCGGCGGCGGAAAGTTTGCGAAGCTCCTTCGGCGCGTCTGCAGTTTCGTAGGCAAAGTGGCACCAGCGTTTTTTTGTGTCGATCCAATTCCGCCCTTTAATCATTTTTGTCGCGCCACCTGATAGGGGGCAGGCGCCGGTGTGCGTACATGGCGAAGAAGGGGGATGCCCTAACTTCATAAGCGCGTCCCGCAGAAAAGAAATAAATTTTCCCGATTGCGGGACACCCGGCTCCACAGTTAAAATGTAGGCGTTTTTCGCCGCTTCGCTATTCATTGTCTGCGCGGCGTTTTTTGCCATAAGCCGCAGTCCCTCAGCGTTTTTATGTGGCAGATTTTCATAAATTTCATTAAACATGTTTACCGCGCAGACAAGAGCGGCAGGCTTTCTTTTTTTCGCTCCTTTTACCTGCCTTATATCAATATCTTCTTTTATAAGATTTATTTTCCAAGAGCCACTTTTACAGCCTGAATCTTCGCAGAGAGCGAGAAAAAACTTTTTTCCGGCTTCAAGGGCTGGGCCGCTTCGGTCTATGCAGTTAAACTCCAGCGGCAGGTTGCGAATATCTGGACGCGAAATCCAAAGCGCCGATGTTAGGGTTAAAGGGCCGCAGCCTAAATCTGTGATTGAATTGCCTGCTTGCAAATTTATGTTTAAGGTTGGCAGTAAGAGGCAGAGACGGTAGAGATTCCACGGTAAAAAATAATGCAGATAGGCGGAAAGAAAATTGGGGCGCGTCAGATAGGAAAGTGATCTGCTCCCCCGGTTGTTTGTTAGGAGACGGGAAAGTTCCGCGATATCAGACGGCAGTTTGCTTTTGAAACGTCCCGGTATGGGGAATGTTTTTTCTATTAAAGAGGGAATTGTCTCAAGCATTTTTTTGTTATCTGATAACTGATGATACCGGGACTATTTCGTACCCTGAACGGATCAACGCGTCAAGTAACGCCTCTATCCGCTGAAACAGATATTCGTCTCTGCCGCCGGGAAGCAATCCAAGCCGTATTGGGATAATTGCGCCGGATTCCCTTTTTTGAATAATTTGTTCGATCATTTCAGCAGGCGGGATTTGCCGCAGGTTTAGCCTTAGCGCGTCTTCCCTTGACATCCAGTCTCCGGGATCGATGTTTCTGTTAATGGTGGTGTATCCTGCGGCTGCCGCGGCGGCGTTTACGGTGTCGGAAGTGCGATAGAACGGGGGGTGCCAAAGGATAGAGAGTTCTTTTCCCGTGGCTTTGTTGAATTCGTCTTCGTTACGCGCAAGCCCACGGGCGATAAATTCATTGGTAATGCGGTAGCGGGTATCCGACAGATCAATCGGAGTGTAAAAAAGAGATGCGGTTTCATGCCCGGCTTTAACGATAGCCGCCGCCGCCTGTGGACTGCGGCGTATAAATTCGCCGTTTAAAAAGAAAGTCGCTTTTATTTTTAACCGGCTTAACGCGGCTAACACCTGCGCCAAGCCCGTATCGTCGTCGTAAAGATCAAAACAAACAGCGATGGGCATGGTACGTCCAAGAGTGTACGATTTATTTACGGTATAACTTGATAAAAGAGATGAAGTGCCGGTAGATTGCATATTGCGTATCATGGGAATATTGACGTAATGCCCTGAAGACTGAGGTTCAAGAAAAACGCGGTAATGATCCGAGTACAGAATCGGCGGCCTTAATTGCGTATTTGCCGCGATTGTCCACGCGTTTCTTCCGTCGCTTGAAAACCAATCGTTTCCTATTCTTGCGGCTATTTGCGACAGGCTTCCCGAACCTTGTACAAAACCAAATTCATCCGCCGAGGAAAGGCAAATTCTCCTGCGCGGGTAGGAAGAGCTTGAAATATTTATTTCTTCTATAAACCTTGAATTTCCGGCAAGCAATTGCCTGTCACTGATCCACGCGCAGGAAAAAACAGGAGTATTGTTCAATCTTTGAATTATCCGCCAGTTTGCGTAATCCCAGAGTTCAAGCCCGTTCTCGCCCCAGAATACCGCTTTTGTTCCATCCGGCGACAAAGCGCAATTTGACGCTAACGGAAAACTTTTATTAGGCAATAAATTAATCGCGCTTCCTTTAACTTCAAAACGTAAAACAAAAGTTTCGTCTTGTACCGTATAAATTACCGTAAGATTGCCTGAAGTTATGCCTCCTGAACGCGTGGGACTGCCCGCTCTGCGTTCCTGTACAATGGAAGGCCAAAGAACGTTAAAGTTTTCAGTTCCGTTGGGGGTAAGCGCGTGGGGAAGGATTGTCACAGGCGAGGCGGCGGCGCTTGCCTTATTTTCACCTAACAAAAAGAAAAATATGCCCTTACCGCCCTTATTTAATAAAATTGAGCCTGAGTCCGGCGCTATCCAATAACGGTCAAACCCTGAATCAAAATCCAGAGGAAGGACAGCGGCGACCGCGCCAATGGAAAGAAAATCACCGTAAATTGTCCTTGTAAAAAGTTCCGGATTTGTTACGCGATATAAAGTGTTTCCGGTCATGTAGTAAAAAACGCCCTGTTGATCCCATAACACCGATTCAATTCCGCCGGAACCAATCATTCTAAAACGCTCGTCTACCAATACCGACAAATCGCTTAAAATAGGAAAGTAAAAAAGCCTGCCGCCCTTTGAGTAAACAAAAAGCCGCGAGTCGGGACTCCATTTTACGGGGAATCCGGCGTTAGGCAATTCTATTTTTTCGCTGACAACTTTTTTTGTGCCGCTTAAAAGATCAACCATAACCAAATCCCCATAGCCGGGGCTTACAGGCTCTATGATAATAATCCAGTGTCCGTCTGCGGAAGCGGCTAAATCCTGAAGCCTGCCTTTTAACGGCGTATTGCCAGACGCGAAAGACGGATACACGGGAAGCGGAGTCGGAAGCCCTCCCAATACGGGAATACTTGCCGCTCCCAATCTGTTCAACGCGATAATGGTTTTTCCGTTATTTACCAAATACAGTTTTTCAGGGTGCATGGTAAGCTGCTGCATGGACAGATCGCTTAGCCTTGTAATAAATATGGCTTGCTGTCCCTCAAAATCGGCTCTGAATAAAAGCCTGTCATCGTTTGAGACGGTCAGCCCGCTGAAATTAACCGCTGAAAGCTGAAAAATGGGTATTAGTGAAACGATAAGGGAAAAAAAGATTTTATATGCTCTGTAAGCGCGTTTTTTCATTCTATTTCTCTAAGCGGCTACTGTTGTACGATTGCCGTAGGCTGTCGCATGGCTACCGCACCGCTGTCGCACGGCTGCAACGTCTTGGAAACGAGAAAATCATCCAGTTCGCGTTCCAATACGCAGAGTCGCTCTTCCATTTCCCGTATACGCCGGATTGAGTATTTTATCTGCCGATCTAACAGCCCTTTACACGCTTTGTCTACTACATCGCTAAAAACGTATAAACCAGCCTCCGGCATTTTTTGCTGTCCGGGCGAATATTCTCCCCCGGTTACAGCCGCAGATTTTTCACCAAGTATCATACATTATATTGTAGTATATTTTACCTGAAAATTTCCATAGTATTTTTAGAAGGTATTTCCCCGGCTTGAGCGGTCTCTAAAGCGCGGATTAACGTAAAAATCGCCAAAAACGCCAAAAGTATCAAAATTAATTTTTTCATTGGGCCTCACTTTCATATTTTAATTTAACAATTCCAGAGGATTGATCAATTTATTGTTCTTGTCATATATTCCAAAATGCAGATGGGGTCCAGTACTGTAGCCGGTATTGCCCGATTCACCTATTTTTCTACCCCTTGTCACCTTGTCACCCTGTTTTACGGAAAAAGCGCTTAAATGGCCATACATAGTCTTGTAGCCGTTACTGTGGCTTAAAATGATGTGTTTTCCGTAAAGCCAATTTTCGCCTGTAAAGGAAACAACCCCGTCCAACGAAGCAAGAACAGCCGTGCCTGTATTTGCCCTAAAATCAATGCCGGAATGGAAACTTAATGATCCGCTTATCGGGTCTTTTCTCATCCCAAAATAGCTTGTGATATGTTTTTTATTAAGCGGATACATAAATGTTTCGCCTAAACTTAACCTAAGATCGATATCATTCATCCTCGCTCCGGGGATAAAAAGCGTGTCTCCAGCCCTGATATTATCGTCTTTTATGTCATTTACATCTAAAATTACTTCCAGAGGCACTTTAAAGGACGCTGAAATTTTTGAAAGATTGTCCCCTTTTTGAATTTGGTATGGAATACCATCGATATTGGGTATTTTTAATACTGCTCCTTCTTTAAGTTTTCTGGCGTTGGTAATGTTATTTGACGCGATAATCGCTCCGATGGAAACGTCGAACTTTTTCGCTATAGCAGAAACAGAATCGCCTTTTTTAACTTTGTACTGTTGCCATTTAAAAGTGACAAGAGAACCGTGCGGGTTATCTGTCTGCGTATTTGTTTTCGCGTTTTCACCGGAAACTTCGCCGCTTGCAGTCGCGCTTAACTTGTCAATAACATCGGTAATTCCTGTGGTGGCGTATTGAATCACCCTTTGTTCCGCTTCCGTTTTTTCCGCAGGCGGGGTTATAGCGTAAATATCAGGAATTCCGATATTCAAATTTTCCCAATTAAACGCGGCAAGGGCAATTACTACAATTCCGGCGATAACGGCTATAGTTCCAAAAAGGGGGAGTGAAAAACTAAATCCGCTTGAATGATTACGCCCATTATCTGTATTTGCCCTTGATCCTCTTTTTCTCGATATTTTTAGCTGTGAGTCTCTTGTTTTTTGCCGTCTTGCCCTTGTAAACGCTTCAAACAGGGAAACATGACCTTTTTTCCTTATATGAGCAGGTTTTTGAGAAAAGTGGCTCATAAATTCCGTATTAACATTTGCCGATTTATAGTTGTGCCTGAAAGAAGACGTTTTTCGCCTTTTTACGACATGTTGTTTTTCTATTATTGGGGCCATATTAGGTTTATCGACAAAAAAAGCGATAAGGATTATATATGATATATAATGAAAGGAATAAAATCGGTTTTATTCGCTATTTTAGCAGCGCTTTTTTTAAAGTTGTTCATTTTTGATTTTATCATTGCCCGGGGACATTCGATGGAGCCAACGATTCGCGACGGCGCTGTTTTAGTTGTCAGCCGCATAAATTATGGATTGCAATTACCGTCAAATAAGTATCTGTTGCGCTGGGGGCAGCCAAAAAAAGGGGAAGTTGTAGTTTTCTACACGCCTTCCGGCGAGTTAGCGGTAAAACGCTGCACAATGTCGGCGGAAAACGGCATGTTTTATGCCGAAGGAGACAACAGCGTTGTATCCTATGATTCGCGTTCTTATGGTCCTGTTCTTACCGATAATATTATTGGGAAGGTTTTGGGGTATTAGATGAATTTGAAGCGGCGTTATATAGCGGTCTTTTCATTATTAGCGATTTTCCTTTTATATTTGATTATTCATTACGCCGTATTGATGATAAAGGGTGAGCTTCCTCCTCCCGCCCGCATGGATACAAGTCTTCCTGAACGCGGTTCTATTTTAGACAGAAATGGCCGCTTCCTTGCCATTCAAATCCGGTTTGCCGATGTCAGCGTTTGGCGGCCTTCGATTAAGGATATTGATGTTTTGTCGAATGAACTTGCCGCGCTTCTTGATATGTCTCCTACTGAAATCAGCGAAAAAATAAATTCGTCCGAGTCAAATTTTCTTTATTTAAGAAGGCATATCGATGACGGCACGGCGAGGCAGATTACCGCCATCCTTGAAGAAAAAAAAATTAGGGGCGTAATGCTTCAACCAATTGTAGGCAGGGTATATCCCGAAAGAAATCTCGCAAGCCAGATTGTCGGTTTTGTAGGAGACAGAAACGAGGGGATTGAATACGCCTTTAACAATGTTTTATCCGGCGTTGATAATGACGGCAAAGGTTCCAATGTCGTGTTGACGATTGACGCCTATATTCAGCATATTTTACGGCAGATTGCGGAAAAAACAATGGAAGAGACAAAAGCAGAGGCTGCGATTTTTGTAGCGATGGATCCCCGCACAGGCGATATTCTAGGTTCCGCGTCTTTGCCCGATTTTGATCCCAATAATGTCCGCGCTTCTGACGCGAACAGCCGTATGAACCGCCCCGCTATCTGGGCTTTTGAGCCAGGTTCCACTTTAAAAGTTTTTTCTATGTCTGCTCTTTTGGATTCAGGTGTGATTTCAACTAACTCGACTTTTATCTGTAACGGATTTTATACTACAAGCAGGGGCGTTCAGATTAAATGTGAAGGGCGGCATGGCAAAGTAACGGTAAGGGAAATAATTATTAATTCGTGTAACGCCGGAGCCGCCTATGCTTCGGATAACATCAGTTCAAGCAGATTTTATCAGTTGTTAAGCGATTTTGGTTTTGGCTCGCGCACCGGCGCCGGCAGTCCCGGTGAGACTGCCGGCTATCTAGTCCGCAGTGAAAACTGGTCTGAGCGCTCAAAACCGACTATCGCTTTTGGGCAGGAAATCGCGGTTTCCGCCTATCAGATACTGCAGGCCACTTCCGCTGTCGCAAATGACGGCGTTTTAGTTCCGCCGAGAATAGTTTCTAAAATTATTTCAGCGGACGGCAAAACGGAAACAGAGTGGAAAAGCGGGGAAAAACGCCGCGTTATCAGCGCGGAAACCGCAAGAGCGATGCGCTCTTACATGGCTGATACGGCTTCGAGTATCGGGACAGGCTGGAGAGCGGGGGTGCAGGATTTGTCCCTCGGCGTAAAAACAGGAACCGCGCAGATAATTGATCCCGTAACAAAAAAATATTCAGAGACCGATTTTATCGCAAGCTGCCTAGCTATTCTTCCCGCTGAAAATCCGTCTCTAATTCTGTATCTTGCCGTAATTAAGCCGCAGGGAGTAACATCAGGGGGCAGAATCGCCGCCCCCGCAATCCGCGAAGCCGCCGAATCGCTAATTGATTATCTTGGCATTCCGCGCGGACGCAATCCGCAGATTAACCACCCGCCTTCGGTCAGCATACCGGCGGGCCGTCTCCCCCCCGTTGAGACTCAAGTACCCGATTTTTCAGGGATAGCGAAAAGAACGCTTTTATCCCTCTTGTTACGCGACGATATTAACGTGGAAATTATCGGCGACGGCTGGGTGCGCCGTCAAAGCCCTCCCGCCGGAACGCCCGTCACGCCCGGCATGAAAATTATTCTGGAGTTGGAATAATATGGATAATATTAAAAAAGCGTTACGCCATGTCACATATTAAAAAAAATAAGGAAATCCTCCTTAATCAATATCCGGGTCTCTGGGAAGAAATTAACTCTAAAAATAAAGACGATGAATTTAAAGACATAATAACGGAAACGGCGCAAACAGGCGATCCTATATTGCGTATTAACGGCCTGTATATTCACTCTCCGCGCGATCCGTTACGTGAAAGTCAGCGTCTCGCGCAAGCCTGTGAGCAGGCGGCTGCCGGCAATGGCGAAAAAAGCTCGATTGTCATTTTAGGTTTTGGACTTGGCTATTCCGCGCAAGCCGCCGTAAAATTGGATCGCCCTGTGATTGTAGTGGAAAGGCATAAAAGCCTGCTTCTAAAAGCGCTTGAACTTAGGGATTTTAGCGAATTTCTTGGCAAAAACAGAATAATTTTTGTAATTGGCGGCAGTGGAGACGCTATAACAAGCGCCCTCTCAATGGCAAACGAATTAGTTTCCAGCGGTGACGCAAGCGCGAAAAAAATCGCCCCCTACATTATCAACAACAAAGCGCTGACAAGTTTTGACGAGCAGTGGTACAAACAGATAGAAGGAAAAATTCAGTCGTGGACGGCGAGAGACAGCGTAAACACAGCCACCCACAGGCGCTTTGGGCAAAGGTGGGTACGCAACTTTTCACGTAACATAAGCGCCATCTGCGATTACCCCGGAATTTCCCGCCTGTCAAATTTTGCGGCGGCGCAGACCGAAAGTCAGTCTCTTTCGGAATTTTCACCCTCCGCAGAAGCCACAAATCTTGCGGCGGCGCAAGCCGAAAATCAGCCACTTCCGGTATCAAAGCCAGCTAATCAACCTATTTCAGCCTCCGCAGAAACAGCCAATCAGACTCTTCCGGCACTTTCAGCCTCCGCAGAAGATGCAAATCTTGCGGCGGCGCATACTATAAATCAGCCTTTCCCCGTATTTCTTGCCGCCGCAGGGCCAAGTCTGGACAAAATAAAACCTTTGTTACGCGACATTTATGAAAGGTGCGTTATTGTCGCGGTAGACACAAACCTTCGCTTTTTCATAAAAAACGGTATTCAGCCTGATTTTGTCCTTGTAGTTGACCCGCAATTTTGGAACAGCCGTCATCTTGACCGTTGCGTCCGCGAAGAGGACAATTTACAAACCGCTCTGATAGCCGAGTCCGCCGTTTATCCGCCTGTCTTAAAACTGCCCTTTAAACATAAATTTCTTTGCGGTTCCATTATCCCGCTTGGAATGTTTATTGAAAAGCGCGTCGATCCAAAGACAAGGCTTGGGGCGGGAGGTTCTGTCGCTTCTACGGCATGGGATTTCGCGCGCTTTTTAGGTGCTCAGGAAATTTGGATAGCCGGTTTAGACCTTTCGTTTCCCGATTTAAAAACACACTTCCACGGCGCGCGTTTTGAGGAGATTTCCAACTCAAGCTCCAACCGCTTTAATCCCGCCGAAAAATGGGCAGTGCGCGCCCTGCGCGACGGCTTTCCTTTTAAAGCGCCTTCCGTCCTCGGCGGACAAGTTACCACGGACAAACGTCTTTCCCTCTACGCCGCATGGTTCGAGGCTCAATTTGCCCAAAACAAACAAATCCAAAACCACGCCCTCTTCCACGAAGGGTTAGCCATAAAAGGACTCCATGCGGCGGACAGCCAAAAATTTTTAACCCTGCCAAAGCGCCGCGATGAGATTAACCGCCGTATTCAGCTAACGTTCTCTGAAATAGAAAAAGAATTTAACGCTCCTGAAGAAAAGCGCGGCAGAGCTGAGAAGTATGAAAAAGCGGTTAACGCTCTAAAGCACGGATTAGAAAGTATTAAAAATGCCAATGAAGAAGGAGCGGGAGTTGTGTTGGAAAGCGAGGTTAAAGAAATAGCGGATTTCTTGTTAGCGTCTGTGGAGAAAGATTCGTATGATGCGTATTTAAGAGAAGTGATAAAGTTGTTTTAATCGCGTAAC
This sequence comes from Treponema sp. R8-4-B8, assembly GCF_054786175.1. Taxonomy (NCBI): domain Bacteria; kingdom Pseudomonadati; phylum Spirochaetota; class Spirochaetia; order Treponematales; family Treponemataceae; genus Treponema; species Treponema sp. R8-4-B8. The sequence continues at coordinate 14,844 of NZ_BDHE01000490.1, read as the reverse complement.
GCGCAATGGCGTTAATGGCGTTACTCTTTAAAAAATCTAAAAAGCATTAACATTTTTTCCGAACAACGCTATCATTTCTCTTTTAGATTTTTTACCGCGTCCCAATCCTTTGGCGGAGGAGTTTCAATAAACGCCTTGCACCTAAGCGCGTAAAACTTGGCCGCATTGTCATTCGGGTAACTTTTTACCAGCGAAACAAACAGGGCAAAAGCATCACTAAAATTCCTGTCTTCATACAAGTCAAGAGCCCTTTCCCAAATTTCCACCATCCCCTGTTTAGTATCCGTCGGCAGCAGTTCATACAGGCGCAATGGCGTGTTTATCCCAACCACCCTTACGCGGTCGATACGGCGAAGTATAAATTCATCGCCGATTTTTGCCTTGGTGTATTCGCTTATCAATATGCCGCCGGTATGGTATTGTTTATTAACTCCTTCAATACGCGACGCAAGATTTACCGCGTTCCCCATGATGGTATAGTCCATCTTTTTTTCCGCCCCCATATTGCCCACTACCATTTCGCCGGTATTTATTCCGATGCGGGTAAAAAGCGGCACAGGACTCAACTTTTCGCTGACTATCATTTTGTTTAACTCCCTCTCCGCCGTCTTAATCGCGAGTGCGCTTCGGCAGGCAAGGGCGCCATGATCGGCATTATACAAAGGAGCGCCGAAAAACGCGATTATCGCGTCACCCACGTATTTATCTATGGTTCCCAGGTGTTCAATTATGATGTTACTCATTTCAGTAAGGTACTTGTTTAAAAGTTGTACCAGATGAGCGGGGTCAAGCTGTTCGGAAATAACGGAGAAATTTTGTATATCGGTAAATAACGCGGTCATCTCCCGTTTTTCACCGCCCAAGTTCAGTTTATTAGGATCCTTGATAATTTCGGAAATAATTTCCGGCGCAAGATAACGGGAAAACGCATTCTGCAAAAAATTTTCATCGGTTATCAGCATTGCGTATGTTACAACTACCAAAAGTATGAAAGCATAAGGGGTCGCCCAGAACAGCGGCTCTATTCCGTTTTTCAGAATTAACAGATCGCGCAAGCTCGCTCCTGCGACTAAAAGCTCTATTATAAACAACGGCACAACTTTGATGTTTTTCCTGAAAAAAACAATGTATGCCATAATAAGAATACTGCCCGCAAGAATCGGTACCGTATTGAAATTCGTCATGATGTCATACATCGCGTTTATCGATTGCTTAGTTTTTTGAATGGCTATTAATAAAGTGAAAGACAGGCTGTAGACAAGAACGGCGGCAATGACATACTTCCTTTTATTCCCGAACATTCCCACCGATTCCAGAATAAACGAGAAAAAAAATGGAAAACAGAGCATTTGGAATATCCGGGTTACTTTCTGGACAAGCGTATCATGGGGCGAGCTATAGGCAAAACCAACATTGGAGTATGCAAAGAAAAATGAAAGGCACATAAGCGCAAAAAACAGGTACTTGGTATCCTTGCGGCCTCTGGAAAAAAAGAGGAAAAAAAGATAAGCGGCGATTAAAAATGAAAGAACTTGGGCGGCAAGCACCAGGTGGGAGGTTAAAAGGTTCTTTATAAAAACTTTTCTTTCATTAAAACTGTATTCGGATATTGAGAATTCAGGCAGCCTGTTTTTTTCATATTGTGGAAATGTTTCGATTACAAGAACATTTTCAATGGGAGAATCATCCTCTGAATAATTAATCAACCCTTTTGAAAGCGGCACATGATATGCCAGAGCCGTACCTGTACTGTAAGTCCCGTCTGAGTATAAGCCTGATTTATAAATTAAAATATTATTGACGCGTATAGTACACGGCATGAATGTAGGATCAATATACAGCGAAATATCGATGTCCTTGCAATCCGTACTGACGGAAAATGTGGTTTTAAACACATAATAATTTTTACTGTGGCCAGCGGGATCGGGCGTATCCCCTCCATAGTACGGTTCAAATCCAGGCATGTCGAATTTACTCGCTTCCATTTCCGCCATCTCTGATTGATTCCCTACATACAGGAGGAACTTGTCAAGCTTGATGGAAACGACGCTAGAGGAAAATTGCGAATCTCTGATTCGCCTCCACGGTGAGGCGATGGATGTATCGTTTGTTTGGTTGTTCTGCGCGAAAACTTGCGTAACGGTCAACAGCAGAAGCAAAACAACGCACTTAATATTTTTATAAGCAGACATACCCCATAATACATGATTACCGCTTTTTATGTATAGTGTGCCCTATTAAATAGGAGTTGTCAAGATAATTTTTACCCTTGACAATGCTGTCTAATACGGTTATATTTTAAGTACTTGGGTATATTTGGGCGGCGAATAGCCGTTACAGACCCGGGGAGCCGCCGGGTCATGAGGCCCGGTTTTTTCATTTTAACCCTTCTACTGTCCAATAAACCATTTTCCCTGTCTGCATAAGCTGATCATCTTTTATGTCTTTGCTAAGGTCAAGCCTTTTATTTGTTTTTTATAAACTGGCGATTACTCTTTATTGGGGGATTTTGGTCTTTGGCTGGAGTACTTTTACCGTTAGACGGCAAGCGGTTTATGCTGACGCGGTAATCCGATCCCATACCATTTCGCTGAAAGATCATCTATAGAGGTCAATCATTTTTTTCGTCTTGTTCAATAATAGTCAAAAAATCTGTAGGTGTAGCCGTAGTAATAGAACTATCAATATACCCCTTTAAATCTCTGGTAACAATATAATCCGCATGTATGTTTTCACCAGTGGAATATTGAACAGCGTCTTCAAAATCGCTCCAGTTTATTTCAACTGCACGATAAATTTCTTCTCCTGTAACTGACGCAATGTTTACAGTTTTTAACAATTTTTTGAGAAGATTCATACTCTTTTGTTTGTCCTTATATGTTGCGTTAGTAAGAAAAAAAATGTCTGTTATTGATGAGGCTGTTACATATCCGTCAATGATCTTTTTTTCTGAAAGTAACAAAACAAGAGCAGATTTTTCAAGAAACGGTTCCCGTTTCAGCAAGACATCAAGAACGACATTGGTATCAAGTAATACTGTCATATTTCTTGAGCCTTAAAGCACGAATTTCATCAAGGGTAATGTCAGAGTGAGGGATAGCCCCAATGAGAGATTGGGTAATTGAGCCTTCCATTAAATCGTTTAATTGCGTTTTTCGGTCTTGAACAGGAAAAACAATGATTTCCACTTTGTGGTTATGAAACGAATGGGGGAGAGAAAGCACATGATCCAGAACACTAGAATCTACAACTTTTCTTACAAATTCCATATAACTTATCATATTGTCTTAAAATCAATCTGTCAATGTCGCTCTTTTATTCCACTGGTACACTACCGAATTTCGGTAACAACTACCAATTACTAGCGTGAGCCAAAAAAATCGTTCAAACGGCGATCAATATCGGACTTCATCGTTTTGTAAAGTCGATCTATCAGATGAGGTTTAAATTCTTTTTTTTGGTTATTGCTGGCAATGTTTTTGGAGGGCGGACATAAAAGTTCATAAATCTCGACCTCAAGGGCTATGGAAAGGTTTTGAAGCGTTTTATCACTGACCCATGTGCGACATCCTTCAATGTCATGAATCATCTGATACGATACGCCAACGAGTTCGGCGAGTTTTTCCTGAGTGAACCCAAGTAAACTGCGTTTTTCTTTAATATTTGCAGCAAGAAGTTCCCTTGCGTTATCCATCTGTACTCTAAAATAGGTTAGTAAAAACAACTATAACAGTTGACATAAGTAACTATATATGGTATATATTACTAACCTAACATGATTGTCTTTATTTTATAAGCATGACATATTTTTGCGTACAAAAAGGGTATTTTTGGCGTTTTTTGAGTAGTTCTTTATGAAAAAGGCGTAAAACGCTTATTTTTCAAGATTATAAAGAAAATAACTAAGGGGGTTATTGTGAAAAAGGTAATTTTTGTAATTTTACTTGCGGGGCTAAGCGTTTGCGTTTTTGCCCAGAACGGAGTGATAAAAGAATTCACCGGAACGGTGGAATTAAAATACGCTGGAGCGGCCGATTATACAGCCGCAACTTCGGGGGCGCAGGTAAAGGCGGACACTATTGTTTCCACCGGATTTAAAAGCACCGCCTTGATTGAGGTGGGAAGCGTAATAATTGCCGTGCGTCCCCTTACCCGCCTGACCCTTACGGAGATTAGCGCTTCGGCGGGGACGGAAACTGTCAACATGAACCTCCAAGCTGGAAGAGTAAAGGTGGACGTGAAACCGCCCGCCGGAAGCAAAGCCGCGTTTACGGTAACCAGTCCTTCCGCTACCGCTTCGGTGCGAGGGACAAGTTTTTACTTTGACACGATGAATGTCAGCGTCAGCGAAGGGACTGTGGCTTTTAAAGGAAACTCCGGATACACGGTAATGGTAGGCGCCGGTTCCTTTAGCGGAGTAGGCGCTTACAGCATCGCAAGGGAGGCCAAGAGCAGTGACAGCGAGGGGCTTGTACTTCCCTACCCTGTAGGGTATGACCCAGCAACGACGGGAAACATCGGTAAAACGAAAGTAGTGAACACTCCATCCGCTTCTGGTACTACTGACAAGTCCAACGATGGTGATATTGGCATAGGTATCGAATATTAATTCAAAAAAACAAAGGAGGTTTTGTTTTATGAAAAACGCCATGACGAATAATATATTGTTGATTTTTATCGCGCTTGCCGCCTGTATTTTTTCAATCACTTGTCAAGAAGCCATAACGGCAGGGGAAGATGTTGCTGGGAATGGCGGCGGGTTAATCGCCATTTCCATTGGCGGAGGGAATGCAAGAACGGCTTATCTTCCATGGGCGGAAATCGACATTGCCCAACTTGACCACACCATAACCTTTACGGGCGGGCCGGGAGCGGACGTAAAACGGGAAGGCGTGAAGGCGGGGCAAACGGTTCAATTTTCAGTTACGCCGGGTCATTGGCTCATTACCGTGAAAGCGTACTTGGGTGATACGCTTGTAGCGGAAGGTTCTGCCTCCGTGGACATAAGGCAGGGACATAACGACACTGTTTTAATAACTATGAGGCAAGTGGAAAACAAAACGCCTGACGAAGTAATACCAGACCCTGAAGCGATAGTCATAGAAACTGTAAATATCAATATTCTTGTGCCAGTGAACGGTGATGAACCGCAAACAACCGTGGAAGAAGGCGAAGGCAATTTTACCGTAAGCGGCATTACATGGGTTCCGCCCGATAATCCGTTCCTCGGCAATGTGGCTTATAAAGCCACAGTAACGCTGACGGCAAAAGACGGATACACCTTTACAGGATTGAGTTCCGCTACTATCAACGGAAACAAACCAGCGGTAGTAGAGGACAACACAGGCACGACCGTCACTTTGTCCTACACCTTTCCGATAACAGACCCAAGAAAAGTTACGAACATGGTGATAAAATCACAGCCGACAAAAACGACCTACACGCATGGCGATCAGCTTAATTTATCAGGGCTTGTGGTAAAGCTGACCTATGATACCTACGAGATAGAAGATGTTGAAGCCGCAAATTTTGAGGCAAAAGGTTTAACCGCTACACCGGCTCACGGTCAACATTTGGTTCACTCATTGCACAACGGAAAGCCGGTAAAAATACAACACGGAATACACTTTGAGGAAGACACTGGCAATTTGACCGTAAGCAAGGCGGAACCTGTAAGAGACGATTTTGACATTACCGGAGACGTAACAGTTCATTATAATGGCGAGCAAAAGTCTGTTCACGTAACGCCAAAAGACGGAAAGTCTAACGGGGATATTAATATTTATTATGAAGGGACGGGCGATACAACGTATGCCAAAAGCGAAATAGCGCCGATAAACGCGGGAACATACGCCGTAACCTTTGATGTGGGGGCGGGAACAAATTATAACGCTTCCACAACGAGCTTTAGCGCAGGGACGCTGACAATTAACAAGAAAGTTGTTGAGCAGCCCGACATCTACGGCGTTACCGTCCCAACATTCAACAGAACTCCGGTTGCAGAAATCACCGCAACTGAGGAATACACTGGAGAGGTAGCATGGTCTCCGACAGTAACAAATAATAAATTCGCATACGGAACACCATACACCGCAACCATAACTCTAATCTTGAATGATAGCGCTAACTACACCTTTGCGGGCATAGCGACAGACTTCTTCAGGGTAGATGGAGCGAATTCAGTCATCTTCAATACAAATGACGACACTGTTACGGCGGTATTCCCAGAGGCACCCTTTAACGTCTCTACCACTGACGATTGGTCAGCCGTAAAAGCTGAAATCATAAGATTAGGCAACGGCTCTGTAGACAACATAAAGAACTACACCATCAACATAATCAACAGCTTTGAAACAGGAGGCAATACTAATGCAACCTTCGGCGGTGTTACATTTATTAACGTAACCATTACAGGGGACAAAACGATAACCCTTACAGGAGGAACTACCGGCTCATTGCTATATGTTGGATCGTACCAGAATGTCGTTATTCACGACACCGACTTTGAAGGGAACAGCAACAATAACACGTCTTTGATTTATATTGGCACTAACGCCAACTTAACAATGGAAGGTAATTCATCGGTATTTGGCAATACCTCAAGCGACAGATACGGTGGTGGGGTGTATGTTTACGGCACAGGCGCAACCGCAACCTTCACCATGAAAGACAACGCTTCGGTGCATGACAATAAGGTTGACGAAAGCCTCTACTACTATTTCGGCGGCGGTGTTTATGTGACTAACGCAACTTTTAACATGATAGGCGGTGAAATTAAAGGCAATAAAGCCGGCTCCGGAGGTGGTGTGTGTGTTATTGGCGCAACCTTCAACATGACAGGTGGGGAAATCAGCGGCAATACCGCTGGTACTAACGGTGGGGGGGTGGCTATAAATCCTTACACCGAAACCTCAAATCCTCCAGTCTTCAAAATGTCAGGAGGAACAATAAGCGGTAATACCGCCACTAACGGTGGCGGGGTGAGTGTCAGCGGCTCAAACGCAACCTTCCGCATGGAAACAGGGACAATTTATGGCACGGATGAAGAAGTCACAACACTGAAAAACAAGGCAACTACTACTGGTGCGGCTTTATATAAAATCGGCGGTACTTTGCAACGTGGAACCTTTGACAGTAACGGCGAATGGCAAAGCAAAGACGCTCTTGATAACTCAGCTACCACTCTTAAGGTAACAAACGGCGATTTGGCTGTTGTTTCTTTTAACGTTGCCAGTACCGAAGCTTGGTCAGCCGCAAAAACTGCAATCGCAAACAGCGGCAACAATAGGGACTACATCATCAACATACTTGCCGACATTCCCAATGCGGCAGGCACAACCGCAGCAACCTTCGGCGGCGTTACCGGGCTTAACGTAACAATTACAGGGAACCACACCATTACCCTTCCTTCTGGCAGTACCGGCTCATTGCTCTATGTCGGAGCGAACCAGGCCGTTGTTATTCACGACACCGGCTTTGAGGGGAACAGCGGCAATAACAGGTCTTTGATTTATTTATCTGGTAGTAACGCAAGATTGACAATGGAGGGAAGCTCATCGGTATTCGGCAACACTAGCACCGGCGATGGCGGCGGGGTGTTTGTTAGCGGCGCAACAGGCACAGGCGCAACCTTCACCATGAAAGACAGCGCCTCAGTGCATGGCAATAAATCTACAGGCAGCAGCGGCGGCGGCGGGGTGTATTTGTACTACGGCGTAACCTTCACCATGCAAGGCAATTCAGAGGTGCATGACAATACCTCAAGTGGCGGCGGCGGGGTGTATTTTAACGGCAACTCAAGCGCACCTTCAACCTTCACCATGGAAGGCAGTTCAAAGGTGCATGACAATACCTCTGCAGGTAGTAGCGGCGGCGGCGGGGTGTATGTCGATAGCAGCGTAGCCTTCACCATGAATGGCTACTCCTCGGTGCATGACAATACCGCTACCTCCGGAAGCGGCGGCGGGGTGTCTCTTAGCGGGAGCGCAACCTTCAACATGAATGACAACTCATCGGTGCATGACAATACCACTACCACCAATGGCGGCGGGGTGTATGGTCCCAATAGCTCCCCAGGGCCAACCTTCAACATGAATGGAAACGCCTCGGTGTATAACAATACAGCCGGAACTAGTGGGGGCGGGGTATATTTTAACGCCGGAACCATCAATATGAGAGGCGGGGAAATTTACGGCAATAACGCCACAGGAACTGGCTACAGCATAGGCGGTGGCGGGGTGTATTCACAAGCAACCTTCAACATGACAGGCGGGACAATCTATGGCAACACCGCTACCGGCAACGGCGGCGGGGTGTGTTTAAGCACCAATAACTCCTCAAAGTTCCAAATGGAAACAGGGACAATCAACGGGTCGAGTGGGGCGAACCCAAATACGGCAGCTAGCGGAGCGGCTTTATATAAGGGAAACAGCACTGCCCAATACGGAACCTTTAGCGGAGGCACATGGATCCAAACAAGTCCCGGCGGCACTCTTGATACCACAGCCAACACGATCAGGGTCAAAGACGGCGATATTGTGCCATAAGGGAAAGTAGTTAGTGGATAGCGGATAGTGAAAGCTAAATGCTAAAGGAAGTATGTAGAGGTTAGCGGATAGTATGTAGAGAGCGAGGTTTGCAAGCGAAGCGTTGGAGTATTATGCGCGGCTTACGGACAATGATGCTGAATACTATCCACTAAAAAAGGAGGAGAGAGAAAAAAAATGAGAGAGGGATTATATAGCGGCGGCGGCGACCCGTTCCTTCACCATTTCATCAATGATTTGGACGGGAGTTTTACGGTCAGCCGCTGCCTTCGTAAAAAGGTAATTGACAGTCATATTCGACAGCCCCAAAAGACGCAATTCCCTTTGTGCAAGCCAACCGGTTCCGTCAGGACCCAACTTGGGAACAGTACGAGTCAGTTCTTCATCAAGAGCGTCGTATTCTTCATCAGTCATGTCAGTGTATTCCATCAATTTCTCGGGAAAATATAGCATGAAAACCAAAAATTATCAATCTAGGAGCGATCAATGAAAAAAATCTTACTTTGTTTCCTACTATCCATACCAAGTTTGCTTTTCGCACAAACTGCGGCGGAATTTGAATCCCTATTGGCAAGCGACGCTCTGAGTTACGAGCAGGCGGCGTCCGTCGTGCTTAGAGCCGCTGACATAACGGCGGAAGGCTCAGCGTTCAGCTACGCCGTGGAACAGAAATGGCTGTCCGGCAAAATCGCACCTAACGGCGCCGCCACACTCAATGAAGTTTCACTCTTAATCATGGGAGCGTTCGGTATTAAGGGAGGTATCATGTATTCCGCCGTGAAAAGCCCCCACTATGCGTACAGGGAACTGGTGTATCAGGGCGTAATTCAAGGGAGAGCCGACCCCGAAATAGCCGTGTCGGGAAAACTTTTGTTTTTTATGATTGGCAGAATCCTCGACAGAACCGAAGGTGAACTATGAACAAACGAATCAAGTTTCTTTTTATTTGTTATTTTTTTGTTATCTGTCATTTGTTGCCGGCTTTAGATTTTGGCTTGCTTGTTAATCAGGACGCAGGATACGGCAACGTAGAGAGCGGCGCAGAAAGCGGCGCAAATTTTGACTATTCAATCGCCGTCGTGCCGAGGCTTTCCGGCTTGATTGGCGATAACGGCGATTTCATTGTTACCGCAGGTTTTGAGACGGATTACGACAAGGAATGGGGCTATGTGCCGGAACTGTTGAAGACGGAACTTTCCTTCCACCTCGGCAACTTGGTTTTTGAAGTTGGGCGGATATACCACAGTGACCCGCTTGGCTTTATCGCCGAAGGGCTTTTTGACGGCGTAAAAGTAGCGTATAACAGCGACATCGGGACGTTCAGCGTGGGCGCATTATACACGGGGTTGCTTTACAAAAAAAGAGCCAACATAGAAATGACGGCGAAGGAAATCAACGCCTACAACGCTCCCCTTAACTACGGCGATTTTTCGGCGACCTACTTTGCCCCACGGCGTTTTCTTGGCGTTCTGGCGTGGGAACATTTGGGCGGCGCCGTTCAAGCAAGAGCCGGTATTTTTGGGCAGTTCGACCTTTCCGCCGAAAAACCGCTTAACAGCCAGTATATGTCGGTAAAATTCACCATGCCGGTAAAAGCGTTTTTCTTTGATCTCGGCGGATGTTTTGAACTAATCCAAAATGACGGAGAATTCGGGACGGCGTTCGCGGCGGAAGCGGGAGTCGCATTTACGCCTCCCACCACGTTTAAAAACAGGCTTTCACTTTTGGCGCGTTATGCGTCAGGCGGCGGAGATGGCAAAACGGCTTTTCTGCCCCTTACAACCGTAATTCAGGGTGATATTCTTGAGGCGAAGCTTTCCGCCCTTTCGACAATTTCACTTGATTACGCAGTCCGCCTCCATCCCGCTTTTTTAGCGACTATTACATCCACTTATTTTATTCGCGGCGATTTAGAGACGTACAACGGGTATCCGTTAGGCGAAAACAGCGATGGCTATTTATTAGGGAACGAGTTTTTCGCGCGGCTTATATGGAACCCAGCGTCCGACTTGCAGGTAAATTTCGGCGGAGGGCTTTTTATGCCCTCTCTAGGCGACGCCGCGCCAAAAGCGGAAAATTTATGGCGCGTGGAAATTAGCGTGGTGTTTTCGTTGTTATAACGCGCAAATAAGTTATTCCTAATTCTTCATTGCTCACTGCTCATTGCTCATTGCTAACTGCTCACTGCTCACTGCTCACTGCTCACTGAATTCAAAATTCTAATAATTAAATTGTGAAGAATTAAAAAGTATACAATCAAATTGCAATTAATAACCTATACACTATTCATGCTTAGCATAAATTCCTGCTTTTAAAAAATTATCTATAGAATTGTACTCAATAGATAAGGAGTATTTTATGAGTCTTAAAATAAAATTAACTGTGATTATTCTTGGAATGATCCTGGTAACTGTCACTATTTTATCTGTGTTTATTCTTACCCGCTCGACAAGTTTGCAAACTGCCACAACCTTCGATTACGCCCACGAATTGGCGCAAAGCTCGTCAATTGAAATACAACGGCGTATCGAAGTTTACACGGATTACTCAAATATAATCGCCCAGTTATTCAGCGATTATGAAAACGTTCAGGAAAATTTACGGCGAACTAATTATGAGGAAATCCTGCAAAGCTCAATTCGGCAGAATTCTCAAATTATAAATATCTGGACGGCATGGCTTCCCAATACCATAGACAACCGTGATGTGCAATTGGGACAGTTTCAATTTTTTTACTCAAGACGTGACGGTCAAATTAAAGTTTATCCCGAAGGTTATGAAGGCTGGCAAAGTTATCTGGCGAATATGACTGATAAACCAACCATTTCAAATCCCGTGTGGAGGGATATAGCCGGTATGGGAAATGTTCCTATTATCGCGATCATGTATCCAATCAGGAACGGAGCCGGAAGGCCGATAGGTCTGGTCGGAGTGGATTTTGCAAGCAGAATGCAGGATATAGTCGATGATTTGGTGAAAGAGTTATACGATGGCAAGGGATTAGGCGGAGTATATACCAACGACGGCACGATACTCGCGCATTGGGATAAAACGCGCGTTACGGGAAATATCAAGACTGATTCATCAGAAAGGGATTTGCTCGGTCAAGATCTTAATCGGGTAACGCAATCAATTAAGGACGGAAAAATCAGCGTATTAACGCGGTATTCTAAGGCAAAGTTACAGGACTACCATCTCGTTTACTATCCTATCAATGTTACCGGTATTGATACCGCATGGTGTTTTTATTTGGGTCTCCCCATGGATGAAATAACCAAGCCGATTAGGGATATGACATTTATCGCGATAATATTCGCCGTCATCCTTCTGGTAATAGCGGCGATAATAACCATGTTTGTCGTCAATAGCATTGTCAAGCCGATTATCAACGTAACCAATACGTTAAAAGACATATCCGAAGGCGAAGGCGATCTGACTAAGAGAATAAACAACAACACTAAAGACGAGGTAGGCGCTTTATCCAACTATTTTAACCTTACCATGGAAAAAATAAAAAAACTTATTGTAATCATCAAAAATGAGGCTGCAACATTGTCCAATATTGGCAATGACCTTGCCAGTAATATGACCGAGACCGCTGCGGCGATAAACGAAATTACCGCAAACATCCGCAGCATTAAAGGCCGCGTCATAAGCCAGAGCGCCAGCGTTACCGAAACTAACGCCACAATGGAACAGGTTATCGCAAACATCAATAAATTAAACGGTCATGTCGAGCGCCAAAGCGATAATGTTTCCCGTGCGTCATCTGCCATTGAGGAAATGGTCGCCAATGTCAATTCGGTAACAGACACTCTGGTTAAAAACGCCGCTAATGTCCAGTCGTTAAAAGAAGCTTCCGAAGTAGGCCGCGGCGGATTACATGACGTAGCTTCTGACATTAAGGAAATAGCCCGCGAATCGGAAGGGCTGTTGGAGATTAACTCGTTAATGAAAAACATCGCCAGTCAGACAAACCTGCTTTCGATGAACGCCGCGATTGAAGCGGCTCATGCCGGAGAAGCGGGCAAAGGTTTCGCCGTTGTCGCCGATGAAATCCGCAAACTTGCCGAAAGTTCAAGCGAACAGTCCAAAACCATCGGCAATGTTTTAAAGAAGATAAAAAGTTCAATAGACAAAATCACTAAATCAACCGAAAACGTGCTTGAAAAATTCGAAGCGATTGATTCAAGCGTTAAGACGGTGGCGATGCAGGAAGAAAATATCCGTAACGCTATGGAGGAGCAGGGTGAGGGAAGCAAACAGGTTCTACAAAGCGCGGCTGGCATAAGCGAAATTACCCAACAGGTAAAGAGCGGCAGTGAAGAAATGCTTGAGGGCAGCAAGGAAGTAATGAGTGAAAGCCGTAACCTCGAAAAAATCTCGGTGGAAATTACCAACGGCATGAACGAAATGGCCTCCGGCGCGGATCAGGTGAACACGGCGGTAAACCACGTCAATGAGATAAGCGCCAAAAACCGCGCAGGCATTGAGACTCTGTTACAGGAAGTTTCAAGGTTTAAGGTGGAGTAAAGTGGGAGTTAATACAGTAATTTGACTATATAAGAGCTTGTAGAAAAACAATAAATATCGCATAACAAAATAAAAAATTGACATAAGAAGAAAAACCGCGATATAATAAATTTATTATGGCAAGATATAAACATAGCGAAGCGGGAAACGGGCAGGGATTATTTTTGTCTGTAAATCTTAAAGAACAACTTCTGCCCGGGACATTTGAGTACATGCTGAATGATCTAATAGGAAAAAGAATAGACATAAGCATGTTTGACAAAAACTACAAGAATGACCAAACGGGAGCGAAGGCCATACCGCCTGGAGTGCTGATAAAGCTCATCATATACGGATACTTAAAAGGCGTAAAAAGCTCGCGCGGGCTGGATGAATTAAGCAGGAATAATATAACGGCCAAAGCCCTCGCGGAAGACATGGAACCCCATTGGACGACGATAGCGGATTTCATATCAGGCAACGGCGTGCTGTTTGAGGAAACATTTGTAAAGGTATTAGCTTACTGCGCGGAATTAGGGCTTATAGGCGGACAGGAATTCGCGGTTGACGGACTGCGGCTGCCGTCGAACGCGTCGCTGGAAATGACCGGAAGGGCGGAAGAACTGGAAAAGAAACTGAAAGTGTATCGCCGTATGGCGGAAAAGCATGTGGCGAAACACCGTCGGCAGGACGAACAAGGAAAAGGGGACGAAGAAACTGAACGGCATTATCAAGAACGGCAGAAAAAACTGAACAGGCGGATAGAAAAGATAAGCGAGTTTTTGGAAAACATGGAAAAGAAAGAAGGGAAAAGAGGGAAAGAGACGAGGTCGAACGTGACCGACAATGAAAGCGCGCTTATTTACAGTTCCAAAGAATACATACAGGGATACATAGGTTTGGCGGTATCGGACAAAAAAGAACAAATAATAATAAGCGCGCGGGCGGTAGGCGACGCGCACGAAGGCCCGCATTTTCCGCGGATGCTGGACGGCGCGCTGGCTAATTTGAAAGAAGCGGGGGTAAAAAAAAAGAAGAGAGCAAAAATGATAATGCTGGCTGACAAGAATTATTTCAGCGAAGAAAATTTGAAAGCCTGCAAGGAGCGCGGGGTGGAAGCGGTAATAGCCGACTTGGAATACAAAAAAAGGCTTGAAACAAATGAGAACAGGAAATATAACGCGGATGAATTTAAATACAACAAAAAAGGCGATTATTATAAATGCCCGAACGGAAAGAAGCTTGCTTTTAAAAAAACTGATACGGTAGGCGGGCATGAAGGGAGAGTGTATAAAGCGAACGTGAAAGACTGCCGCGTTTGCCCGCTTGCTTCGAAATGCCTGAAGAGCAAAAAAGATCCAAGCAAATTAATCGGCGGGCGTGGGTTGTTTATATCCGAGCGCAACGGCAGCGGGAGCTTAATCCGGGCGTTGCGGAAAAAACTGAACACCCAGGAATATCAGGATCTGTACGCGTACCGGATACAAATAATCGAACCTGTGTTTTCTAATATCGCCTACTGTAAAAGACTGAATCGTTTTTCATTGCGGGGAACTGGGAAAGTAAACGGCCAATGGCAGCTCTATTGCATGGTTCATAATCTTGGCAAATGCCTGAAAGGGTACAACTTAATGAATGGATACGCGTAAGAAACGGATAAACCTTACCGGAAGTGGTAACGGATATTTAAAAATAATTGTGTAGAAGTTTAAACTTTCAATAACACCAATTTTTATTTCTTTGAAGGACTACAGAATCTGTGAGAAATGAGTTTTTCTACAAGCTC